>JALZVN010000167.1 GCA_023299965.1 Saprospiraceae bacterium
TATGCCCCATCATTCGTTTAGCTCAAACAGTTAAGCCTTCTGACGACTTTTCTTAACGCTTCCGACGCTAAATTCTTAAAGGTCGAAATTTATTCTCTTTTTTTTAATTCTGATTATTTTATTTAAATCTGTTTCATTTTCTCCATTTGCACCTTAGGTCATTTATCAATTTATTCTAGATTTAATTTTAGATTTTCTTGACATAAAAATCTATTCTGATCTCTTTATCAATTATTTATAATCTATTCTACATCCCATTATATTTCTAATTTAACTACCGAAACTTAAGTTAGCTATACTCCTTCGAATTGTTTTGAATAAATGGCACCCAATTGTAAAGACCTAAAAAATCCGCTATAGATCTCATTTCAAATTTAATTAAAAAGTCTTACAAAGCTGAATTAAAATATCAGCAGCCATAGCCTATTCCTCACTTATTTTTCAAATAAAATTGCCGCTCATTGGTTAATATACGATGCATTTCCAAAAATGGTAATCCTATATACATATTGAAAGGGCCTATTTCACAAAGCTTCCCCTCTCAAAATCAAAAAAAGCGCCTCCAACCCAAAAGGACTGAAGACGCTTTTTTATTGCTATAATCCCTTGAAGGGATATAGAATAATATTGTCAATCTTAGTTGATACTAATCAATTCTACTTCGAATACTAAAGTTGCGAAAGGTCCAATAAGATTACCTGCGCCTCTCTCACCGTATGCTAAGTCAGAAGGACAGTAAAGCTTCCACTTAGATCCTGTAGGCATCAACTGTAGTGCTTCTACCCAAGCAGCAATCACACCATTCACTGGGAAGGTAGCTGGCTGACCTCTATCTACAGAACTATCAAATACAGTCCCATCGATCAAAGTACCATGGTAGTGTGTTGTCACCTTATCCGTAGCCGATGGCTTTGGTCCAGTTCCTTCAGTCAATATTTCATACTGAAGTCCTGATGGTAGTGTAGTCACACCATCTTTTTTTGCATTGTCCGCTAGGAATTTCTCTCCTGCTTGTACGTTGTCTTTGTGCATTTCTTTTTGTTGCATTTGCATGTGGTTACCAAAAAAAGCATTCGCTTCATCTACAGACATCTTAGGATCTCCTGAGAGTACATCTGAGATAGCATTTGCTACATCTGTTGGTTCTACTGACTCCAGACCTTGCTGCTTAAAATTTTGGGCGATAAGCACACCTAGGCTATAACTTAATGAATCCATTTTTTCCATGTTTTGCGCCCATACGTTACCAGCGAAGGTGCTCATAACTATGATTGCGATTAATAACTTTTTATTCATAATTTTAAATTTTTCTTATCAAATTAGGCTGACGTCATACCAACGTTAGATATGTTGTAAAACGTATACATATATTAGTGAACCCTTTTCGATTAGGAGCGCAAATATAAGTTGGTATTTCCGATTTTTAGCAATTTTGCAGATATATCCATATGAGTATTAGAAAACAACTGAATTTTGAGGATTCTAGACCTGAAATCGCAGATCGAATCGCCAATATCCAAAAGAATAGGCTCCCAATCAGCCTGTTATTGGATGGTCTAGAAATAGCCCAAAATATTGGAGGATTATTTAGAACAGCAGACGCCGCAAGGATACAAGAAATTATATTGTACAAGTGTCCCGTGAATTTTAAGAAGAACAACTTCAAAAAAACAGCACGGAGTACAGCACAATTTGTGTCTCATAGATTTATAGAGAATGAAGAAGATCTAAGAACGTATGCAGCAGCTAACACCCTGGTTAGTTTAGAACACACCAGCGATAGTAGCTTATTATCCGCTACCGAATTGACTAATCCAATCACCCTCGTTTTAGGAAATGAAAAAACAGGAGTATCTCCCCTACTATTGACCTTGAGTGCACAAGCTGTTCATCTGCCTATGCTAGGTGTGCAGACCTCACTGAATGTATGTACGGCAGGTAGTATTGCAATTTATGAATTGGTGAGAAGGATATAGATCACATCTTATCCAAGCGTATCCTATCTGTTATCGTCTTCAGCATAGACACGATAAGCACAGGAAGTACCTCGACGTTCTTTTCTAGTTTACTCTTACTTTGTACTAAGATGGTATCTAACCAATTTCCTTCTTCCGGATAGAAGTTTTTAAACTCCTTCCAAGTATTTGATTCTTCTCCTATGGTATTCACTAGATTGATCACATAGCCATCCTGTAGAATATCATATACCACTATGACATGTAATGTATCAAACAGATCTACATTGACGCGTAAAAAGAAGTAATGCTCTAATAAACTGGCATCCACTGGATAGGTGGACCAAGTAAATAAAGGATATGCATATTGCTCAGAATCAACGTGTATCTCTCTCAAAGACTTTTGGGCTTCTTCCAATTTTCGCAGAGACTTCTCTACAAAATAGCTATCCTTACTGAGCATGTCTTCGGTCTTCCATTTACCAGAGTCAAAAGACTTGTACATTAGATTCCCCACCTTTTTCTTGTATTCAAATCTAGAAGACGCACTCAGTATATACCCAGGATAATAAAAAGACAAACCCATTTCCTTGGCATACTCAACCTCTACGAGCATAGAATAGATACCTAAGCTATGTTTACTAAAGTCAGGATGATATATCCCCATGATACTCGCCATGCTTTCCAGTCCTGTATCGAAAAAACTTGCCGCCACTAACACACCCTCAAAATAAATCTTACATATTCGGGTATTAAAGATCTCATTCTCTTCACTTCCCTCTAGCCATTCGCTCAGTTCTCCATTTAAATCCCCCTTAAAACACTCTTCCTTGTAGATGCTATATAGTTCAAGCAACTCCTTATCCAAGACCAAAGGCGCGACTTCATGAGTGAATAAGCGGTTGTTTTTTGCCAAGAGTTTACGAGAACTCTTACTTAATATATGCTCATCAAGATCCAGTCTAGTACGAATCGTACTGTTAGGTATGCCTTCTATAAAGGTCACCGGACTATGAAACATGGACTTACCGCTACGAAAATATCCCAAGGACAAGAGCTTATCCATTAGTTTAGGTGCGTAGTGCTTAAGCTTGATGTTATCGCCTCTAATCATGTTGTTGTTTCTGGGTAATGCTTTAAAAATACTTCTTTGACTTTATCCCAATCCTCCTCAGGATCAAAACCGGCCTTATCTTCAAATAAAACATTAAAATAAGGCTTTTTGTCATAATTTCCATAAGCCCTATTATGGACTTCCGGATTTTCGTTGATATAATCAAAGTGGATATCATGTTCTTTAAAATAGGATTGGTAGACTACTATTTCTTCAGGATGCGAACAAGTGAACACAATGCACACTATATCATCTTGCTTGCTGATCATTTGCATCACCTCTTTGGCTCCTGGATAAAACTGTAGCGGGACCTTTTCTTCACTCCAGTTTGGGACGATCATTGTCTCGTGGATGTCAAATCCCCAATATGTTTTATCCCAGTTTTTAGCCTTCTTCCGCGCAATTGCCTTTTCAATAGCCTTTGTAATCATATTTTTTGTTCAATTGGGCACAAATTATTCAATTATGTGCTGATATCCGTTGATTCCAAAGACAAATGAGCCCATTTTTTTTCAAAAAAGAGTACTTTTGCTCAAAATCAATAAAATGAATAAGCGTAATAGGACATTTTTCTGGATAGTTGTAGCTGTGGTAAGTTTAGGAATGATTTCTAGATTCTTTGAAGTATCCCCTAATATATCGCCGGTGCTAGCTGTCTTGTTATTTGGAGCAGCCTATATCAAGCGCAAAAGTCTCTCTGTTTTACTCCCAGTTGGGCTGTATTTCCTTGGAGACCTTTATCTCAATAATGTTGTTTACGCAGAATACTTCAATAGCTTTCAAGTAGTTGGAGATTTAGGCGTTTATGCAAGCTTTTTGATCATCATTCCTATGCTTGCTATCACGCTCAAGAAAGTATCTATCCCAAGTGTACTTCTGTCTGCATTAGGAACAGCGGTTCTTTTCTTTTTAATTACAAATTTCTTCTCTATGATACTCCTTCCAATCTACCCAAAAACGATGGCAGGATTGATGGAGAGTTATACTGCAGGATTACCATTCTTCAGATCAACCATTGCTAGTACTTTGATTTACAGTGCAGTACTTTTCACCTCTGCAGAACTATACCTAAGACAACCGAGCTTATCTGCAGACTCAAGTGCTAACACAATCGAGGCCTAATACCGTGAAACCATCTCCTAAGCAAGAATTTACCGAAGGAGTAGACTATTATATTGAAGACGGTCTATACGTCTTCACAGCTTCCTACTTGGAAGCCAGAGGATACTGCTGCGACAACAAATGCAGGCACTGTCCATATAAAAAATAAGCATCCTTTTAACAATGGTTCGGTAATAAATGCTAAATCGCTGACCAGCAGTATATTGCAAAAAAGCACTTCTATTACACAATACATTGAAAATCAAACATGTAAATTTGAAGTGATTTAGTATTTTACAAAAATTACCGAACCATTCTTTTAACAATATTTTGGGCACCCCCTGAAGGCTATCCTGCAAAGCTAGGCTTCAGGGCCGGGCTCCTCCAGGCTCGGCATTCGCCTCGGTATCCATACGACGCAGTCGTATGGATACGAATCCCTTCGGTCTTCCCTTCCATATCCCTGGTGCACTTCCGTATTATCGAGATTAATCAATGACGAAAGTTAAGTCACTTGTTGAGATCCATACACAACAAAGGCCATCAAAGCCTATGATTGAGATTAAAAAGATGGCTATAGGCTAAAAAAGATCTTGATTCATCCAGCTTAATAATACCATTTGAGGGGATGACATTTGAACCAAAGGCTAGATTGAAGACTTATACCATTGGAACTTTAGCACTCCAAACAGAATAGCGAAAAATATATTTGCTTTTATTCCCATACACAACCAACCATTTATGACAATTCATAGTATGGGTAATATCTGGCTTTAGAAATGGACACAAACCGACTTTGAGACCACTTCATACCATTTGTATTTTAAATTGGCGTGCAAGATTTTCATCTAAAGGCATTTTTTTAAATGATTATGCGTTGCAAAATAATAAATTCGCAAAATCACCAATGGCAAAAAAGTTGTGTCAGTTTAACAAAACAATGTTCTTCTGACATTTTGCTCAAATCTCTATTTATGAAGCACTTAACAGTGATTTCATGGTATTAATTTTGAATAGGGATTAATTATAATTTGATAGATTATGAAACCTATATACATTTTATCTTGCTTCTTGTTTTTGCTTTCCTTCGAGAGCTTTGCGCAAACAGTAGTCTCACAACGCACTTCTGACCTCAAAAATGAACGGTACGTTATCTCAGGAGACGCCTTTCTAGAGACTTTAGATAATGGTGTAAACCGATTGAGATTATCTGAAGACTATGACACTGCTTGGGGACCAGACGTAAGGATTTTGCTAAACAATTCTGTTTCAGGGTTTGGAGGATTCGAAGTAGTAAACCTTACTACGATCAATCACTTCAACGGTGCCTTGACCGTAGATCTTCCTGAAGGAATAAATATTGAAGACTACAATTTCGTCGTTTTTTTCTGCGTGACTTTCAACCAACTTTGGGCTTCTGGTCAGTTTGGTGAAGTAGTCGGCAATAGCAATTCTACTTGTAAGACAAGTTCTGTATTTGGAGCGACTGGAGTGAGCGGTACTGATATTTGCCCAAGCGATGGGACAAGTGATTCTGTATCTTTTGCAAACTCACTCAATATCCCAGCAGGAGATGAATACGTTTATCTTATTACAGATGAAAATGAAATCGTATCAGAAATTATTACGCAGGACTTTTACGACTTCGAAGGTAGCGGACCAGCTACCAATAGAGTATACGGAATGAATTATTCTGGAACATTAGACATGCAAATAGGTCAACATAGATTTGCAACACAAGCCTCAGGATGTTTCGAGCATTCTGACATGAACGACTTCCTTACCATTACTAAAGATGGATGCGGGTCTGATTTTGAATGCGTGGAGACTTTGACAGCTACGACTGACTGGGCAGGTAGCGTAGAGATCTGTCCTTCAGATGGCTCTAGTGATTTCGTCGAACTTAGAAATAACCAGCTCATTGAAGCAGGATCCAATTATATGTACCTCATTACGGATGCCAATGAAATCCTTCAAGAAGTAACTTCCTCAGAATTATTCGATTTTGAAGGAAGTGGACCAGGGGAACAGAGAGTCTATGGTATTCACTTTGATGGAACACTAAACCCTAGAATAGGTCAAAATAGATTGAACACCACAGCTACGGGCTGCTTTACACACTCCGGTGCTAACTTATTCCTGACTATTGAGAAAACGGCTTGCGCTTCAGATTTCACATGTGAAGAAAGCTTAACCGCTACTACCGACTGGGCTACTTCAGTAGACATCTGTCCAAATGATGGAGTAACTGATTTCGTAGAATTAAGAAATAATCTCTTCATTGATGCAGGTGATCATTACGCCTACTTGATCACAGATGCTCAAGGAATATTGCAAGAAGTAAGTACTGCTCAAGAATTCAACTTCGAAGGTAGCCCCGAAGCAGAGCAGCGTGTATATGGAATCCACTTTGATGGAATTTTAAATCCACAAATAGGTCAAGACAGAAGAATGACCACAGCGAGTGGATGTTTTCAACATTCAGGAGACAACTTATTTCTAACAATTAACAAGACAGGCTGTCCTTATGAATGTGTTGAAACCCTTACAGCTACCCACAATTGGGTTACTGATATTGATATTTGTGCCAATGATGGCCTTAACGATGAAATCTTTTTACAAAACAACCTTATGATATCACCAGGATCAAATTACGTATTCTTGCTTACAGATGCCAACGAGATTTTGCAAGAAGTAATTACGGACAGCATCTACAATTTTGAAAACACCAGTCTTGAAGAGCAGCGTGTTTACGGCATGAGCTATGCTGGAGAACTAGATGCCAAAATTGGCGAGAACAGAAAGATGACTTCTGCTGATGAATGTTTTATTCATTCAGGAGATGACCTCTTTATTACGATTAACAAGACAGCAGCATGCAATACTACTTCTACAGTAGATGCGCAACTAGCTAAGCAAATCAATGTATTTCCTAACCCAAGTAATGGAGTGATTAACATTGACTTGAATGCCCTAGATGTCCAATTTGACCAAGTGACTTTATTTGATATCACCGGTAGAAAAGTAAGAGATATTCAAAATCTAAACAACATTCAGATAGAGCAAGCAGGTGTCTATCTGATACAATTTTCTAATAGTGAAGTGAGCACTACTAAGAAAATCATAATCCAATAAAATTTTTTTTGTACAAATAAATTTTGATCCAATTTATAAGGAACGGCTTTAGTTATCAACCTAAAGTCGTTTTTCTTTTTCTAGTCGATCCTTGCGAGAAGTCGGATTCTTGTTTCATTTCGTAGGGATTCTGAATGTCCTTAATGCTATATTGTTTTTCCAGTCCCTGGATAAAGGTCAAAGTATATTTTAGGAAGAGCTATATAGAATTTCTACTTTTTTGTAAACCACTTCTTTACAACTTTCTCGGCTTCTTTGTTATTGGGTGTGAACGCATTGTTCTCCAGGCCTCCGTAGTCTAGATAAGAAGGAAATTTCCACCATAAGATACCACTACACCAAGACTCTTTATCTATGCCATCAAAAATGACTTCATAGCAACGGGCTTGCGCCTCAGGATCAAAGGTGGGATCCTCCTCAGCATGTGGATTTTTCCAAGGTGTAGGAGCGCTTCTAAAGCCTATCTCCGTGAATACAATTTGCTTTTTGTGCTCGATATGGACTTTCCTAATTTTATCCTTTATTCGGCTAAAGTTTTCTTTCAGATCTTTATCCCTTGGATTGTCACTTTTACTCAATGGGTAATAACAATTCAAACCAATAAAATCCAGCTCATCCCAAAATTGTACCTGCTCAAACTCATATCCCCAGTTCGCTGCATAGGTCATCTTACCTTGATATAGTTTGCGAATGTTTCTAAATATCTCTCTCCATTTATCTTCTTGGGCTAAGGTAGCATGCGAAAACTCAACCCCGACGCAAAACATTTCAATATCATGAATCTCTGCAATCAAAGCAAAGTGTCTAATCCAGCGATGATAATGGTCAAAGAACTTGTCCCACTCTTCTTGAGTATCCATCTTGATGTCTCCAGGCCATGAGCCTCTTAACCAGATCTGAGGCTTCAACATAGAAGCCATCCCAAGTTTTTTTGCTTGATGAGCAGAATGTACAATGCCTTGGACATTTTCTGATCCTGCATTACGAGAGATACGCAAAGGCACAGCCTTCTCCGGATCTCGCATACCTGTGTAAGGAACGATAGCGATGGCGTTAGCCCCCATATCAGCTTGCTTCCTTAGTGATGTAGTCGCCAAGGTCGAAAGATATCCATTATAGATACTATACCCTTCGTGAGCAAAATTGAAGCCCTTGAGATAATTGCTTTTTTCTTTTTTACGAATCTTTTTAGGATGCTGCGCTACTAGGCCCTTTAGATGAGCCTGCCATTGATTTTCCATCTTCTTCAATTCCGCATCCGAAGGACTCCAGTCTGCGTATTTTGTTATAAATTCCACTTTCCCCCAATCTTCAATAAGAAATGATACCAAGGCGCCAGCCATGCAATCCTGAATCATAGGAGATTCATATTCTAGAATGTCTTCATCAAAAAAGGAAGACAAAGGTAGCGCGTAGTCTGACTCTGCTAACCTAGCTGCCCAGTAGGCATACCCTTCTCTCTGCCAGTGAGTGGTAAAGTAAATACTCAATCCATTCTCTAGCCAAGGAATTTTTGACTGCCCTACTATGTCGCGGATGAAGAGCTTGTTTTCATCTTGGATGAAATTATTTTTGTATTGATCGCTATAAATGATATGACTCATTCTAGCCTCTTCTTCGATATGTGTCTGGTGGGTATTGCCCAACATCAATCCTTTTTCTTCTGCACTAACATATAAGTGTACACCGACCTTAGCAAGCGACTTTTCTTCTCCGAAAAAATTCTGAATATCACTTACTGACTGCTCCATCATAGAAGAGAGATTCTCTAATCCATCCTCCTCAAACGAGATATTATGCGAAACAAATTCAAAATGCTCGGTCTCTAACACCTTTGCAGTGCCTGTCGAAAAATCAAAGTAGGCATCTTGACTTACTCTCCAATTCCTATCAAATCCTCCTACGATGACTTTAGCCTGATCTCGATATATCTCAAAATCCATATTCTGACTTATGAATCTACCTTGAGCATGTTGTGCCTGTAGATACTCCAAAATAATCTTGTCATCATTCCCTGTCAAAAATAGAAATGGAAGTTGCCGATTTTCAGGATTGGGATAGTAAGAGAAAGACAATAGATCCCCTCCTTGCTTAAAATCTTGCTTGTTGAATTGGATGCCGTCTTTGTCATACTGAATCGGCAAATCCTTTGTCAAGCGTGGGATAAGCGTGTTGGTACTAGGCGTACCGACTAAAAAGAGCACACTATTTTTGATCTCTTCCTCTGTTACATCAGTGGAAGGCTTATGAAGGATTTTGATGTTTCTATTTCTTCTACCAAGTGCCTCTTTAGCCAAGGAGCTTAGAAAAGCATCATAGGCAGTAACATCAGATTGTTCACTAGCATTATACACCACCAATATCTCTCCTTTTTCATAGAAATTCCTTCGCAACTCCCATCTAGAAGGTCCATCCTCAAGTATTTCTAATCCACTTGTAGAGGAGTTGGGAGAACTGATAGCAGTACAATTCGTCATCAGTAACAAAACAAAAAACAGATAAGGGCTTACCTTAATTAGAATCTTAGCATCCATAGACCCAAAAATAGTATTTTATACAATAAATGCTAGATATCCACTATGAGAGAAGCCTAATTCATTACAATTGGACGTTAGCATTACCTAACTAACCTACTATTTGGATAGGTATTGTACCAAGCGAACCAAAACATCCTGTGATACGGCAGTCTTGCAAGCACCCTACCATCATCAGAAATCATTCTTTCTTCCTCTACTGTCCAAAACTGCCCCTCGGCATCTTTTACTTTCTCCCCGTTTTTCTGCTTTTTGAATTTCAGCTCAGCGGACTCGAATACCCGATTGGCTCCAGATGCATCGGTAACCACTACAAAGTTAGTCCCTCCTATCTGGTTTTGGTATACTTGTTTACGAGATAGAAACTCAGAAGAAATAGCTAGCGGATCTGCTTTGTATCCATCCGCTCTTATGATCAATACCTCTTCTTTGTTTTTAAGACGAACGTCCGTTTTAGGAACGTTGAACATAAGTCTATCGGTCGAGAAGTAATCTTGATACGCTACTCCTTCTCCGTAGTCTCTGCGATGTCCCGTATTTAGCGATAGTACTTTTGTATCAGGGTGTATTTTTTTCCATTCTCCCCAAGTCGTGGTCACTACAGAATGACTAGACAGCTCTATATTTCTTGCTGCCAAAGGGCCAATTACGGGCTTGCCTTCGATCGTATTCCAAAGCGACTGGGTCTCTTGATCATACATCAACTTATTTGATCTGTAGAGGAACCCACTTGTTCCTAGGTCGTAGTTTTTACCTTCGAATACTGTATTGTAGGCGATCACTGTTCCACAAAGGGTACAGTATACTCCACAAATAGATTCTCCTCCTATCTCATCTACGAACATCTCATGCCAGGCTAAGATTCGCTTTGGGTAGGCGCGAGTATCGCCGTTGATAGACACTCCAAATACAATATTGTCATCGTCGAGGTAAGTCGCTTCGTTCATACTCAGCATCTCAGGTTGTCGCAGAGGAGGTATACCATCCTGCACTACTCCACCCCATCGAACTTCGTCTAGCCTAATGGTACTTTGATCTGTACGTCCTTTGAAGTATTTTTCAAATTTTGGATCTTTTACTTTGTGGATTCTTGCCATCCAATCCCCATGGTAAGGAGTAATGGTTTCGTCCTCATTCCATAACCATTCTAGCCAGCTAAAAATGTCAGAACCATATTTCTTACCCGTCTTTTTTTCTAGAAGCTTTACGATAGGTCTCAGATTGATTTGACCTCTTGAGAAGTACATCACATCCAGGAGCATGATGCGATATCCATCGTTCCATTCTCGATCAAATTCTTCTAAGGTTTTGGTATTATACTCCGCGTCCCCAGCTAGGAGATTTAGCATACGATTTATATCCTCCTCCGCTACAGCAGAATAGTTCGCGGCTTTCTCCGCAATATATTGTGCCTGCAAAGTGAATTGAAAAAAGAGGAGAGTGATTAGCGATATATAAAAAAGGCTCTTTTTCATGGTAATTGATTTTGGTGAAGGGTGCTAGTTGGTCTAACAATTCTCGAGTCAAATAGGTTATCAATCCTCATTCTAAGGCGTTTACAATGTTGTAGCTGTGACAGTTATACAATCGGCGTGGCGAAAGCCTAAGCCCGTCATGGACAAGCGGTGGAAGCGGTATGTCCAGATGTTAAATCTGGATGTAGTAGCGTACGACGCGGTCCCGACGAAGAGACAAGGCGATAGCCGCGTCTCTTGTACGGGATGGCCCCAAATAAAAGAAAAGCTATTTCAAATGGTCTACTATCACTGGCATGTGGTCGCTCAACTTTATCCAATCCTGGTATCTCCCCACCTCCATCTTGGTCTTCTTGGTGATCAGGCTTTGGCTGGCGAAGCAGTAATCCATATGGTAAGGCTTCTCTTGATTTTTCAGTAGATACAATGTCGGATCTGCTTCTTTACCATGGGCTATCGAATGCTGCTGGTGGTAAATACTATGGATGTTGTGGTCTGCCAGGATGCTAACTATATCGGTATGGTTACCGACCTTATTTTTATTATCCCAAATGGCATTGCTATTGAAATCTCCGATCAAAATCGAGTCCTTCTTGAGGGCTTTGGCGTAATGGTGTAAAGCTCCATATATCTGACCGACATAGTCTTTCTTACGATCCGTCTGATGCGGCATGGCCCAGATATTATATAAATCAAAGCTACGCTGCTTAGTGTTTACCCGATACGGAATGATGAACTCATACGCTGGGTCATGGTCTTTGCGCATGTCTATCTGGATGTCGCGGAATGAAATCACAGCGGTGCCTTTGTGGGGATTCTTGCCATACCATAAGATATCTCTTGCAGATGTATTCTTTAGCGCGACGCTAAGCTTGGACTGCTGCTCACATTCCTGCAAAACAAGAATATCTGGCTGAAGATCCACTACTGCCTCGAACTTCTTGCGAAAAGCCATATTGCAATTCCAGGTAATAATCTTCATGCTGATTAGCCTAGACCTCTACTCGCATCTTCGATAATATCCTCGATATTTTCTATGCCTGTAGACATTCTGATCAAACCATCCGTAATGCCGTTTGCCTCTCGTATCGCCTTGTCTATCTTGATGTGAGAAGAAGATGCGGGATGTAACACTAAGGTGTCCACGTCCCCCAAAGTGGGTGCTAAAGCACACATCTCCAATGCGTTCATAAACTTCAGACCTGCTTCCATGCCGCCCTTGAGCTCGAAGCTTAGCATCCCTCCGTATTGGGACATCTGTGCGCTAGCGATATCATGATGTGGATGGGTCTTGAGTCCTGGATAGTTCACAAATGCCACCTGAGGATGCTCCTGCAAAAAGGTGGCTAACCTCATGGCGTTGTCACAATGTCTATCCATGCGCAGCTCAAGTGTCTTCATACCATTGTTGACCAACCATGCGTCAAAAGGATTAGAATTGGTGCCTAGCAATTTCATGCTAGTCCATACCTTCTCCCTCATAAAGTCGATGTCCTTACTGATAACTACTCCGGCGATACCATTGCCATGTCCATTGAGATATTTGGTAGTACTATGTAGAACATAATCTACACCCATATTGAGTGGTTGCTGCAGATAAGGAGTACAAAACGTGTTGTCTGCCACCGTGATCAAGTCATGCGCCCTAGCGACTTCCACAATCTTAGTGATGTCAATACAAGCTAAGGATGGATTGGCAGGCGTCTCGAAATAAATCATCTTGATAGCGGAGTCTTGCTTGATGACCTCATCCACTTTTTCAATGTCTGTCAAGTCCGTAAGAATAGTCTCGATGTTATAATTCGAAAATATCTTGGTGAACAACTCCGTCGTCCCTCCATAAATGTTTCCTTGGGTAAGCACCTTGTCCCCTGCTTTGAGGTAAGACAAAAGAAGGCTCGAAATGGCAGACATTCCCGAAGAGAACATCACCGCTGCCGCCTGGTCATCTGAGCCAAAAACTTCCAATTTAGCCAGCTTTTGCTCAACTGTATTGACCGTTGGGTTGCCATATCGACCATAAACATGCCCACTGGCATTGCCTTTAAAGATTTCTATTCCTTCATGAATATCTTCAAAATCGAAGGAACTAGTGGCATATATAGGTAAAACATGAGGTTTGGTGGTTCTTGTGTCTTTCTCTTCTTTCACACAAAATGAACCGAATCTGACTTTTGACATTTGAATGAGTATATTTGTGATGAATTTGCAATATATTCTATTCTGTAGAATAAAGTTTGATAAAAATCCAAAAAAAGTGGAAGAAGACAAGCGTGAAATGGAGGATGTAGAAATCAAGGTAGATCCTAAACAGGAACCCTTGAGAATAGATAAGTTCTTGCTGGCTAAACTGGCTAATGTCTCCCGTACCCGTATCCAAAATGCCATCAAGGAGGGAGCAGTATTGGTTGACAATAAAAAAGTCAAATCCAACTACAAGATTAGCCCTAACGAAATCATCTCTTTCTCTTTGCCCAAAAAGCACGATAAGTATGATAGGGTAAAACCAGAGGATATCCCATTGGATATTATTTTCGAAGACGAAGATGTGATGATCATCAATAAACCAGCGGGTTTGGTGATGCATCCTGGTGTAGGAAACTATACAGGCACCTTGGTCAATGGCTTGGTCCACTACCTTAGAGATACGGATCTTCCGATACGGGAAGGAGAATTTTATGATCGCCCAGGTCTTGTGCATCGGATAGATAAAGATACTTCTGGATTGATCGTAGTAGCAAAGTCCACTCTTGCCATGGAAAGCCTAACGAAGCAGTTCTTTGATCATACGATCAAAAGGAAATACAAAGCCCTGATTTGGGGTGCTTTGGATGATGAAAAAGGCACTGTAGACAATTATATAGGGAGAAACCCAGCCAATAGATTGGTCAACATGGTTTTTCCTGAAGAGAATATTGGTAAGCGCGCCATCACACACTACACTGTACTAGAAGATCTCTATTATGTGAGCCTAGTAGAATGTCAGC
The DNA here is from genome assembly GCA_023299965.1 of Saprospiraceae bacterium. Classification (GTDB taxonomy): domain Bacteria; phylum Bacteroidota; class Bacteroidia; order Chitinophagales; family Saprospiraceae; genus JALZVN01. The sequence continues at coordinate 14,302 of JALZVN010000167.1, forward strand.
TAGAGACAGGGCGTACGCATCAAATCAGGGTGCATATGAAACACCTGGGTCACCCTTTGTTTAGTGATGAGCGATATGAAGGTAATCAAATCCGAAAGGGAACCGTGTTTACCAAGTACAAGCAATTTGTGCAAAACGTTTTCAAGGTGATGCCAAGACAAGCTTTACATGCTTATGCATTAGGGTTTGAGCATCCGAGAACGAAGGAAGATATTTACTTTGAACAAGAACTGCCACCTGACTTTGCGGAGTGTATGGACAAGTGGAGAAACTATGTGCAGTATAGAAAGGAATTGATTTAACATATGACTTTAGAAGAAAGAATTGTAGTGCTCAGCCAATTGGGTAAAAACTTGCTACAAGAAAATGAATACCGAGACGCTGTCATCCATAGAAGTTTTCATAACAATCAATGGTTTACGGCGGAAAACATAAATCAATCTATTAAAGCGATTGCTACTACGTTTCTTGACGAGCAGAAGCTCAGAGACTTCGTATCTTATTATAAGTTAGGTGACAATATAGTTCCTAAGCGCGTAGGGCTGATCATGGCTGGCAATATCCCTTTGGTTGGGTTTCATGATTTTTTATGCATCTTTTTATGTGGGCATACGAGTGTCATAAAGCTCTCTGATAAAGACCTTTATCTCTTTCCATATCTAGTAAAGGTATTAGCTGAACTTGATGAAAGATGTTCTGCCAAAATAGAGTTAGTAGCTAAATTGGCAGATTTTGACGCGGTAATCGCTACCGGCAGCAACAATAGCTCAAGATATTTTCATGCTTACTTTGACAAGTACCCCAACATTATCCGCAAGAACAGAAATTCTATTGCCGTATTGACGGGCAAAGAAAGCAAAGAAGAATTGGATGGTTTGGCGCTTGACGTATTGAACTATTTTGGTTTAGGTTGTAGGAACGTAAGTAAGATCTATATTCCAGAGGGCTATGATTTTAATCCTATCATGGAGACTATCCATGAGCATAAGAAAATCATCCTTCATGGAAAATACAAAAACAACTTTGACTATAACTTTGCTATCGCCTCGCTTAATAATGTCAAGATCGTCAATAATGGCTGCATCATTCTTTTGGAAGACAAGACGCTGACGAGTCGTATAGCGAGCCTACACTATGAGTTCTATTCTGATATAGCGTCTTTGCATAAGCACCTCGGCGAGATCAAGGAAGACATACAATGTGTGGTTGCCCAACAAGACATCGAAGACCTGCCTAATGTATCTTTTGGAGAAACACAAACTCCAGAACTAAGAGATTATGCAGATGGGGTGGATACTATGAATATGCTTTTAGCTATTGACTAAACTCTCTTTGCGTGATCACAGGAAGAGATAATATAAAAGATCAAATTGATGCTTTTGCGAAAAAAGGAAAGCCTTTTCTATTTGTCATTGACTTTGACGGGACTAAAGGATATGTAGAGCATCTCGATAAGTGTGAAGAACAAGATGTCTTATTTCATGTCAAAAATATAAAGAATTATTCGGCTAAAGATGTAGACCATAGTCCATTTACGTTTAACAAGTTTCCTCTGGCATTCGACAAGTATAGCGCTGGTTTTGACATTGTACAAAAAGGGATAGCCGATGGCAATACTTATCTTATCAACCTCACCTACCCTACGCCTATAGAAACAAGTCTTTCGCTCAGAGAAATTTTCTTTCGCAGTCATGCTAAGTATAAACTATTTTTCAAGAATAAATTTGTTGTCTTCTCTCCAGAAACATTTGTCAGTATTCAAGGACGAAAGATATACTCTTATCCGATGAAGGGCACAATCGATGCTTCGATTCCTGATGCTTACGAAAAATTAAAAAACAGCTTTAAAGAAATTGCGGAACATCACACCATTGTGGATTTGATCAGAAATGATCTCAACATTGTGAGTAAGCGAGTCAATCTAGAAAAGTTCAGAATGATAGAGCGCATCATCACGCATGATGCTGAACTATACACTGTGAGTAGTCGTATCGCTGGTGAGCTACAAGAAGGGTATGAAGAGCGTATCGGTAGTTTACTTTACGACATGCTACCTGCTGGTTCTGTCACTGGTGCTCCTAAAAAGAAAACTGTAGAAATCATAAAAGAAGCTGAGCAGTACGACCGAGGTTTTTACACCGGCGTGTTTGGCATATTTGATGGACACCAACTACAGAGCGCTGTGATGATTCGATTTATAGAAAACAAGGGTGGTCAATTGGTTTTCAAGAGTGGTGGTGGTATTACTTCTTTTAGCGATTGCCAAGCAGAGTATCAAGAGTTGATTGACAAGGTCTATCTCCCTATAAGTGATGAAGCAGATGAATCATCCTAAACTCATAGAATCCATACGCATAGAGGATGGTCAGTACTACAATCTGAGCTACCACGAAGCGAGGATGCAGTCCTCTATAGCAGCGCTAGGAATTGCGCATCGTTCTTTACGCTTGACTGAATTTTTAAAGCACATTAGCGCTCCTCAAAAAGGCTTATGGAAATGTCGAGTGCTATATGCTGAGCGAATAATATCTATAGCATTCAAACCTTATAAAGCGAAAAAAATAAAGAGCTTAAAAATAGTCCATCACAACACTATCGACTACACACACAAGCTTGACAATCGAGCGTCACTTGACCAGCTCTATGCACAAAGAGGCGCTTGTGATGACATCATCATTGTTAAAAACACTCTACTTACCGATAGCTATTACGGAAATCTGCTTTTATGGAAAGAGGGGGCTTGGTTTACTCCAGAATCTTATCTACTCGCAGGTACCCAAAGAGCCCGTCTATTGGCTAACAAAGAGATTCAAGCTATCCCTATTGGTTTAGATGATTTAAAGTCCTTCGAGAAGGTAAAGATTATTAATGCGATGTTGGATTTAGAGCAGGGACCAGAAGTAAGGATTGGAGATGTTGTAGTCTGAAATCTGAGACTTTCTTACTGCTCAAAGAATTTGCTATTTTAAACGGTTAGTATGGGTATTGTATAGCTGGCTGCTGGCTACCTTTAAGGGCACCTAGATCAACCTCGATTATTTGGAGATACATCAGTTCCCCTTGCCTTTATAACCAATGCCTTATGTACTACGTGGTGGCAATCAATAATCCTCTTTTTCGTATTCCTTTTATGTAAACTATCTTTGATCATTGTGGAGCTTATGTCTCATTCATAGAATTTGATGGAGACAAAAAACAAAAAGGTAAGCGGAGTCGTTATAGTTCTGTTCATACACACTGATAAGTAAATTTATATGAAGAAATTAGGAATAATAATCATGTTTAGTGCTTTATTTGCACTTTCAGGTCAAGCACAAAGTGTTAAAGGTTTATTAAATAAGGCTAAATCAACCCTTGAAAACAACACTGGCGCGATACCATTATCAAAGGAAGAAATAGGAAATGGTCTTAAAGAAGCGCTTAATATCGGAGTAGATGATGCCGTTAGTTTCTTATCTGTCAAAGATGGATATTATAAATCTGCTTATAAAGTATTACTCCCTAAAGAGGCACAAAGCATTATGAGTAAACTAAAAGTGGTTCCTGGTTTTAGTGATGTTGAAGCCAATATGATTGAAAAAATAAATAGAGCCGCAGAAGATGCTGCTTCGAGTGCAAAGCCCATTTTCATTGGAGCGATTAAAGGTATGACATTCACTGATGCGTTGAATATCCTTAAAGGGGATAACGATTCAGCAACTCGCTTTTTAGAAAAATCTACCTATGACCAACTTTATGCAGCCTTTATCCCTGAAATAAAAAAATCAATGGAAAAGGTGGAAGCTACTAGCTATTGGAATAGTGTCGTTACTAAATACAATAAACTACCTTTGACAAAAGATGTCAATCCTGACTTAGCGGATCATGTAACCACTCAAGCTTTAGTAGGTATGTTTGGATTAGTAGAAAAGAAGGAAGCAGGAATTCGAGAAGATAAATCTTTAAGAACAAATGATTTGTTGCAGAAGGTTTTTTCTCAGCAAGATTAGTAGGCTTTGC
>JALZVN010000168.1 GCA_023299965.1 Saprospiraceae bacterium
ACAACTTCTAGAAAATCGGAAGTTATACTACCACAGAGCAGAGGATTAAGTCCTTGTATATTGGACGCAAAGTTTGCTATGGTTAAGGTTCCATTTGGATTAGGAAGTAAGGATTCATCCGTAAGATCGTATGAAAAACCGTACACTTCATAGGTGCCCACATCAAAATTAGTCAAATCTGGAGAATCCGTTAGTTCAAGGATAATTCCATTTTGAGTAATGAAATAAGTATATCCATATATCAAGTCACTTGGTGCTCCATTGGAAAAAACGGGACTGATATCTAGCAACAATGTTTCTTCCCCTTGACAAGCTGAAAGTTGAGATGCATTTAATGTCCCTGCATTAGCCCTACAGCAATCTATTCCGTCCTGATCTACAAACAAGATATTGAACTCTCTAAGCGTTCCCATATCAAATAATACGGGATCCGTTATTTCCAATATCCAATCTCCATTAACTGTTCCTGTATTATAATTTAACAAACTACCTGAATGCGGTAAATAAGATCCTGTATATGATTGTATGCCAGAAAGGTCGGCATTGTGCCAGATAGTGTTCATGCCTGGATCTGGATTGGTCGTATTGATATCCGTAACGAAGGTAACATTGAATCCTCCAAAAAATACTGCAGAAGAAGAGGTTCCTTGCGGACCTATAAGGGTAACTGATTGCCCTGCAGGTGAGGTTAATCTCATTTCTATTTCTGAAGGAAAAGTATGATTAAATCTAAGTTGGACTGAAGCCACACTATTGTTAGAAAGGGAATTATTTACAGCACCATCGACTCTGAAAGTTGCCGAACTGATAGAAAGATCTTCGATAGCAACTGGACACTCCAGACATCCACAGTCTTGACTAAATGCATTTGTCGCGGAAAAAACAAATATCCACAACAACGCATATATGAAAGGACAATATGAAAATATCTTTGCCAAACTTTGGAGGATTACTAAATTGTTGCCAAAATCACCTATTCATATCAACAATTATAATGATATAAAGGAATCATATAAATGATCTATGCCATATAAGACCGATCCTATCAAAGATAATAAAAAGAATTAAGGTTTAATTATTATCCCATTAAGATTGAAAATAGTGCATTTCACAGAAAGAGTAGTTATTTTTGTTAACACTATTTAGAAGTCTAAAATAAATTAAACATATCACACTATAATGTCATCTTTGCTTAAATACACTTTAGGGCTGGCAATTTTAGCGGCTTTAGCCACTATTAGCCTTAGCTCATATAGCACTACTCCACACAAGAACCATAAAGACCTTATAGAAAGTCCTATTAATACTTTCTACTACTACGACAGCCTTTTTCACTTTAATCCAAGCTACTTAACAAGAGGATTTGACTACCCTGTCGGAAAACCGGACGCTGAAGATTACTATCTAGCTTCAAGATTTGGCAACAGAAATCACCTTGGGGAAGATTGGAATGGCAGAGGTGGAGGAAATACTGATTTGGGAGATCCTGTATATGCAGCTGGTAACGGAGTGGTAACCGTAGCAGAAGACATCTGCTGTGGATGGGGCAATGTGGTTAGAGTAGTCCATAAATTAGAGGGGCATAGCGAATTTAATTACTTAGAAACAGTATATGCCCATCTTGATAAAATTTACGTCAAAAATGGTCAACTTTTAACTAAGGGACAACAACTTGGAACTATAGGTACAGCGCACGGTACATATCTAGCCCATTTACACTTTGAACTTAGGGATTTCATAGACATGAGCATGGGTCCTGGATACTCGAATGATTGGCAAGGCTATCTCGATCCCTCTCCATTTATACGAGATAATCGACATTTTTAACATATTAACGTACAATTCCATATTAAATTAACTAACCATTGTAAATCGGTTTAATTATTGCATATTTCACTAGATGAAGGTATAAACACAAAGAAAAGTGCCTTCCTGAATAGTACGAAAAATGCAAAAATTTGTATTTACCCTTATCTCCTGTTTAATTTTGCTTTCGCAAAGTTATTCGCAGACCGACTTTGCACCGCCAAGTGGGAACGATAAATTATTATATCAATTGGAATGGCAGCTCAAAACTGGAAACAGCAGATATCTAAGAGATATAGCAAGTTTTCTAGATTCAAAAGTAACTCGCCAACATGCGCTTGAAATATTAGCCAACAAGACAATATTTCCGTCAAGTCAAGTCGTAATCAACAAACAACTTTCAAAAAAAGATTTTTTTGATTTCTATTATCAACATAAGAACGAAATCAAGTTTTCACATATACTTCAAATGTACTACACTGTACCTCTGGAGCAAATAAAACGAGACATTAAGAGTACAACATTTGAAGCACTCAGTCCAATGGACTCTTTTTCTAAGCTATGCCTGAATCTTCAAAATGAAAAAAACATTCTTAAAAAGAGGACATATCTAATCTCGCTAAAATATCTGCAACTGCATAAAGGTGTACCTATCAACAAAATTCTTCATTGCTTGGACATTGAAGATCCAAGTATACAGCAAGGCTTGATAGAATATAATGCTATTCAATATTTGGTCGGAAATGAAGAATTAGCCTCTACTTTGCAAAACATATTTCAAGTCAAAGATCTCGACACTAAATTGGCGAACACCCTATACAATATGCTTTTCGAATCCGGCAACAACTTAATGCCTAAAAGTAAAATTGATGAGGAATACAAATTATTTATGGATGGTAAGGTCACCCTTAAGGATTCCATAAAGAATGCCATCGAAAACAAATATAAAGTGTCTGATAAGTTCTACTATAATGATGTAGACTTCTATGGAACTACCCTATGCACCAAAACAAAACCACAAGATGATACTAGAATTCTGATAGCAAACTTAATGGATACTAAAGATCCAAAGCTTTTATTCTACTTGGCAGCTTATGTGTATATCAGTAAAAATGATGTGCTCAAAAGAGATATCATTAAATTATTGGAAAACTTAACCTTAATAAAAGTTAGCGATAAAAAGGGGCTAGAACGCTCTAAAGATATACTTATTTATTGGGCACAGCATTATCACGAATATGCTTGGGAAGATTCTGAGTGGCGATTTGTTAGTGAAAATCAAAAAATAGCACAAATCAAAAACTTGGAAAGGCTTATCAGAAGATTAAATTCTAAAAATGATACTATTGCTATTCAAGCCTACACCGCATTGACGGAGGCGCATCCTCACGAGCTCAATAAGCTTATCAATAAGTATAAAAAGGTCATGAAAAAAACGAATTCCAAGATTCCACCTTTGAAATATAACTACCTGGAGGTCACGACTCAATTTGTAACCTACAATAAGGAATTTGAAATCAACCATAAACTAAGCCCTACTTTGCAAAAGATAATGAATCAATTGGAGGAGGACATTAATGAAATGGAGCGCTTTCAAATCGAAAACAAAGTGCTACATATCGCACAAGTAAAAGATATTCCTGCGCTTGAATACTGGGGAATACTGCATGTTGCAAATCGCAAGAACTCTTTTACGACAGGTCGAATTGTAGAAAAACTCTACGCTAAATATTGGAGCAAAATGAGCAAGGATAGGCAATGGCTTACTCACTTCATATATAAAGCATCTTTGTTTAATCAATTTGATGGTTCAGGTATAGCCAAATCATATGAAAAATTATTGAATCTGGAGAACCAAGAATTGAAGAAATCAATTGAGTTTATCAGAGAGCATAGTTCAAGGGCAGTGGTCATTAGCTATATAGATGAAGAAATATTAAATGCAGATCCAAATGCAAAAACAGATTTCGAAAAGGCATATGACGCCAAAGCGGACCTTGTCAAAAAAATGAAAAATTCAACAGAAATCAAGTATAGCCAGATAAATCAAATTTTAGATTTTGATGAAAGTCTAACATCAGAAAAAGAACAAACCATTTCTTTTATTAAAAAGCTGAGTCCATTGAAGGATATAAGAAAGCTAGCTATCAAAGAAAAGCTGAGTACTACTGAACTTGAATTCTTAAAAGGTAAACCTTTTACCCATAGAGAGGTGGGATCTGTAATGCGTTTTTTCAATGATGAAGATCCGAAGGCTAATCTTGACTTCGCACTAGAAGCTATAAAGGATTTCAATCTCGATGATCAGGCATATGTGGTCAATAGGTTATTCAGATATCAGTGGTTTAGAAATTACATTTATACCACAAAAAGTTTTTCTCAACAACTCAGTCAAGTCATCAACATTCTTTCGAGCTACTTAAAAGAGTCCGAATTTATAGGTGAAATTGAAGACAGAACCACACAGATAAATATTATCCAGTTGAGCTTTATAGGAAGAACTATTGAAGAACAATTGGTCACTAGTATAGAGTTAGATGTAGACCTTGCATTGAAAGCAGATTTACAAAAAACGATTTTGGCAAAATCAAAGTTTGAAGATTTAGGTGTCATTTTAGATCATGTAGATGGATTGGTCAACAATAAAGGAAATCTAGACTTGAGCTTTTTGAATCAAGATTTTGGAATCCCAATATTTGATATTGCAACGAACGCACAACTACAGACCTTCCTTGAAAGACACAAAAGCTTAACGGTGAAAGATTTTTATAAAATATATCTTCAAGAATTCGGGCTTGAATTCACTGATAGCAATGGGAACATTGATTTTAATAAAATCGCAAAAATACTCAAGTATGATATCATTCAGCCTTTTATTGGTAAAGGTGGTGGAAATAGAGATTTCTATGTATATGGTCTCACAAAGGTACTAGAAGAAGTATTTAATGAGAATTTGGGCTTTCAAGATAAGCTGAACAATTATCAAACATTTGTCAGTTTTTCTAGTCTAAACAGGGCAAAAGCATGGTATGAATTCCTAGTTCGAAAAGGTTATGGCAAGAGTACTATAGCTTCTCCTTCTTTCAAATAACATGGCTTAACACAATAGTAACAGTATTGAGATAACATTTTGTTTGATACGAATGTTAATATTATTACATTTATAGCGCATTAAACGCATTGATGCACAACATCTAAAAAGAATAAAAGATGAAAAAGTTACTAATATTCGGTTTTTTGCTTACGTTTTTGATGACCGCATTTACTGTAGATGCAGATGCACAATACAGTCGTAAGCGCAAGAAAAAGAAGAAGAAAACAGAAAAAAATAGTGAATACTTTGATGAATCAGGTGCAGCTATTACGGACAGATTGTGGTATGGTGCCGATGCAACCATAAACTTTGGTAGCGTATTTGGTCAGAGTAATTTTGTGTGGGGATTAAGTCCGATGGTTGGATATAAATTTTCAGAAAATTTTTCAGCTGGACCAAGACTCTCTCTTCTAAACGTAATCTCTAAAACTTCAGACCCATTAACTGGCGCTGATCTATCTGCTAACTTATTAGATATTGGAGGTGGAATATGGACGAGGCATAAAATACTACAAACTTATTTTATACATGCGGAGTTTGAATTATTGAGTGAGCAGTTTGTTTCCGGACTTTCTGGAAATGAATTCATTAAAGATCGAGAAGTAGCGCCTCATTATTATTTGGGTGGTGGCTACGGTGCAGGAAACGGAACCCTTGGTTTTTCAGCCTATATCCTATGGGATTTTAGCGAAGATTTTACCGCAGAAAACATTCCTATCGTTACTCGATTTGGTATAACTTACCTGTTCTAATTTTTTTTGGACTAGCGCTGTGCAGTAGTGTCTCTCTGAAAGAGACAGTCCGTAGTAGAGCCTTTTGGGTGGCTGAGGACCGAGCGAATAGCGAGCTACGAAACATAGCGACCGATATACAAGAAAAGACCTTGCAAATAATTTTGCAAGGTCTTTTCTTGTATATCGGTAGGCCCCAAATCTTACTTCCCCTTCCCTTGTATCAAGACCAAAAGCGTATAAAATAAGATCTTGAAGTCTAAGCCTAGCGACATGTTTTCTATATAAAGCAAATC
>JALZVN010000169.1 GCA_023299965.1 Saprospiraceae bacterium
AAGACTACTGCAAAAAAAGCTACTGCAAGAGCAACAGCTAAGAAGGTTTCTGCAAAAACTAAAAGCACTGCTGCGAAAAGAAAAACCGCTGCAAGAAAGAAGACTACTGCTAAGAGACCTAGTATGACAAGACGCAGAGCTACTGTAAAAAAAAAGTAGTTAAAATAATACAGGCAGGTTCAAAGTCAAAAGGTGGTAATTCTGACGATTTAAGGTTTATTCAAGGGATTACTGCTCAGATAGAAAGTGTGCTTAAAAAGGCAGGATTTAAGAACTTTGAGAAAATAGCGAACGCTAAGATCTCTAGATTTAATGCTATTTTAACTAAGGCAGGATATACAGGTAAGGTACCTTATGTCAAATCTTGGTCATCACAAGCAAAGCTTGCTAGAGCAGGTCAATGGTCTGAACTGGTAAAAGCACAAAAGAAACTCAAAAAAGGTTAATTGAGTTTTCTAATTCTTGCCAAAAACCAAAATAAAGGACGACAGAGATGTTGTCCTTTTTTTGTTTTACCCTTACAAGGGGGTAAAATGCATCTATTTACTTGTTTGTTCGCAATAATGTAAGTACTCAATAATAGTTGGCTAATGGTATTGATTTATTGCCTATTTTTATCGGAGAAACCACCTAAAGGTATAATTATGAAAAATACACTGTTTCAAATTTCATCTAGTTTACTACTAATACTTGTTTTCTCTTCATTCAACCTTTATAGTCAAATAGCAACGGATGATAGAGGGTTTATTGTCGAAGTAGGGGATAAGGTTTCAGATCTAAAACTACCTTTGATTTCTGGAGAGACCTTGTCTCTTGGTTCGCTAAAGGGCAAAGTAGTAGTACTTCAGTTTACCGCCAGTTGGTGTGTGGTATGCAGGCAGGAGATGCCTCATTTAGAAAAAGAAGTATGGCAAGCCAATAAAGACAAAGATTTTATTCTGATAGGTGTAGATATTGATGAAGAAGTAGATAAAGTAGCTCCTTTCATAGAGAAAATGCAAGTTACCTATCCAATGGCCTTAGATCCTAATAAAGAAATTTTTTACCAATTTGCAGCTCCAAAAGCAGGCGTCACTCGTAACATAGTTATAGATCAATCTGGAGAGATTGTTTTTATGACCCGATTGTTTGATGTAGATGAATTTGAATCTATGAAATTAAAGATCGAGCAGTTACTTAAGTAGTTAATAATTTAAAATACCATTCATTTGTCAACACAAATCACGAGAAATAATAATTCCATTCCGCATTCATTCTTTACAGATTTTGATATTGATTTATTCAAGGCTGGAAAGCATTTTCGTCTATATGAGAAAATGGGAAGCCATATTTGCACTTTAGAAGGTCAGACAGGAGTATATTTTGCAGTCTGGGCACCTAATGCTAAAAATGTAAACCTTGTTGGAGATTTTAATTATTGGAATAAGCATACGCACAACTTATTTCCAAGATGGGATGAATCTGGTATTTGGGAATGTTTTGTACCGCATCTAGAAAAGGGAGCAATCTACAAATATTCCATAGAGACTGCGGAAGGTGTATTTTTGGAAAAAGCAGACCCCTTTGCTTTTTTCTGTGAAATGCCCCCTAAGACAGCATCTATAGTTTGGGAGCATGACTACGCATGGAAAGATAAAAAATGGATGTCAGGTAGAGCTTCCAACAACCATCACGAAGCTCCTATGTCTGTGTACGAGGTCCATCTTGGATCTTGGATGAAAAAAAACAATGCGATGGAGTCCTTATCCTATGTAGAGTTAGCCAAAGAATTGGTTGACTACACGCTAGAGATGGGTTTTACGCATATTGAATTTATGCCTGTAATGGAGCACCCATACTTTCCTTCATGGGGTTATCAGATTACAGGTTATTTTGCTCCTTCATCCCGTTTCGGTACACCAGAAAATTTCATGTTTCTAGTAGACGCTATACATAAAGCGGGTATTGGTGTGATTATAGATTGGGTGCCTTCTCATTTTCCGACAGATGCGCACGGCTTAGCATTGTTCGATGGAACTGCGCTATACGAACATCCCGATCCGAGGATGGGCTTCCATCCAGATTGGAAAAGTGCCATACCTAATTATGGTCGCAATGAAGTGCGTTCATTTTTCATTTCTAACGCCCTTTTTTGGCTAGATAAATTCCATATTGACGGCTTGAGAGTGGACGCTGTAGCCTCTATGCTATATTTAGATTACTCAAGAAATGAAGGCGAATGGATTCCTAATGAATTTGGAGGTAATATGAACCTAGATGCGATAGCCTTTCTTAAGGAATTTAACCTTACGGTCTATGGAGAATATCCAGATACTTTTACTATAGCTGAAGAATCTACAGCGTACAAGGGAGTATCTAGACCTGTCTATTCGGGAGGCCTTGGGTTTGGTCAAAAGTGGATGATGGGTTGGATGCATGATACGTTGAACTATATGTCAAAAGACCCTGTTCACAGAAAATTTCACCAAAATGAAATTACCTTTAGCCTAATCTATTCCTTTACGGAAAATTTTATGCTCCCTTTTTCACACGATGAAGTAGTGCATGGAAAAGGTGCGCTTATGGATCGCATGCCTGGGGACGATTGGCAACGATTTGCCAACCTCCGACTTATGTATAGTTACATGTTTACTCACCCAGGTACGAAGCTGCTTTTTATGGGGTCTGAATTTGCACAAACTAGTGAATGGAGTATAGA
>JALZVN010000170.1 GCA_023299965.1 Saprospiraceae bacterium
GTGTCCAAGGTGACAAATAAATTATCATTCTGCACCCAAGTTCCATCTCCTATAAAATTGTTCAATATCAATTCCTGTTCGACTTCTTGTCCAAAAACAATAGACGTAACATTCAAAGTAAAAGATCCATCTGAAGTAAAGACTTGAGGCGCTTCTTCTATTACTAAATTTAGATTTATCGCTGTCGCTTCTCCGTCAAAATCAATTGTTGCCATCAAGCCAGTAGAATCCGTGGTAGTAGAAACACCATTGTAAGACAAGCCTGAGAGTGACCAATCACCCAATAGTAAACTTTGCTGTATTTGCATTTCATTAGGTACAGAATCATCATTGCAAGATGTAAATATCACGGCGATTGCCAACAAGCACAGAGGAAAAAATATCTTCATAATTTGTAAGTTTTTTGAGGTTAAAAATAAAGTATTTCGTATTCTAAAAATGTCTATCAAGTGTCGTCGAACTGCATTTCTTATTTAGGAAATTCCAAAATAAATTCTAGAGTTATTCCTATCGAATTGGACTTTGATTACTTTAGAGAATCTGCCTTTTGTCTATCTGCTTGAGCTTCTGCTTGTCTACCCAACTGTTCATAAGCACTCGATCTATTAGTATAAAAACTAGCAGAACCAGGGGATAGTCTTATCGCTTCAGATAATGTATTTACTGCTTCGTTAAATTGACCAAGGCGCATAAAGCATACCCCTTTTAGTTCAATCATATCAGCCGTATTTGGTTTTAGATTTAGGAACCGATCTACATCACTGATCGCTTCTGAGTAGTTACCTGCATTGAGATGAACCAAGGATCGATTGGAGAATGCATCCGCTAAAAAAGGTTCGAATTCTACTGCTTTATTCAGATCTTGTAAGGCGAGATCAAACTGCCCTCTTTTGGCGTAAACAGACCCCCGTGCAGAATAGTTATATCCATTCTTAGGGTCTAATTCTGCTACCTTATTATAATCTAGCAAAGCCTTGTCATCTTGTCCTGCATTAAAGTAAATATTTCCTCGTCCGAGATACCCATTTGAATAGGCAGCATTACTACGGATCGACATTTCATAATCCGCTTTAGCCCCTTGGATATCCCCTGCTCTCTTTTTGAAGATACCTCGATTGTTGAACGCTAATGCTAGATGCGGATTCAAAGGAGGCTTGCTGTAAGACTCTTTATTAATCACATCCGTAAATAAGGTTCCGCTATCCTTAAAAATCCCCACACGCATGAATCCCAAAATGGCAAAAATAAAGGCCAAGACATATCCAATATATTGCGGCGCTATTGGCAACTTTGCTTTTAAATGATTCAGCCCATATACCAATATAAAAATCAGACCAGCTATAGGTACATACATATATCGATCCGCCATCAGCACATCACGCACTGCCATCAAGGAGGTCAAGGTTGGAAAAAATAAATTGATAAAAAAGAATAACAAACCAAAAGCTAACCACTTCTTGTCTTGCTTCAGCGCCCATGCAAGGGTGCCGATCAAGCTCAAAGAAATCAAGGCATTTACATACACCGTTGGCGGTATACTTCCTTTCAAAGGATAGGTATAAAAGAAAGATAAATTGACAGGTAATATACTGCGCTGTACGTAGGCAGTCAAGGTATGAAGTGCCAAAAATAAACGCTCAAAAATACCAAACTGATTGCCTCCATCCGCGATAATTTCTCCATCCAATGCATCTGCAGTGGCGCTCAATGTCACCAAGCCAAAAATTATCGAAATTATAAAATAAGGTGCTTTTTCTATTAAGACCTTTCCCGAAAAAACATTACGCCCTTTGAAATAGTCGATCGCTAGTAATGTCAGAGGCAAAGCTACCGCTTGTTCTTTACAGAAGGCGGAGATCACCATCAGACCAATAGAAAGCAACAGCCCGCCTTTTTTATTCTTATCGTCCAGGTACTTTAAATATGCCCAAATACTAGCGAGATAAAATAGCGTATAGCTTCCTATTTTCATGGCAGCAGCCAGCCATGCTACAGACTCTACTTGTATCGGATGCACTGCCCAAAGTAAGGCGACTACTCCAGCCATCCAGTCTTCTTTGGTCAGTTTTCTAAATATCAAGAAAATGAAAAGTACGTTTAGCAAATGCACCAATAAACTTCCAAATCGAATAAAGCCCAGGCTGTCAGAAATTTGATATTGAATCCCCATAAGGGTCATCGCCATAGGAGAATACTGTGATGCATATGGCCCAGCATAAAGCGCTCCGATCTCCATATTGCGAATGAGGGAATTCTCATGTACATAGATGTCATCATCATAATTGAGATACTCATTGCCAAACAATGTGAAGTAGACTACACCAGCAGCCACCAAGGCGATCACTAGGTATACCCAATTCGTTTTTTGGGATGCCGTTGAATTGACCTTGGACTTCTTACTTTTGTTTTTCTTTTTTGTCTTAATCTTTGCCATCTTATAAACTCGAAATACTCTTAATTATTAAATTCTTTTTTAGCTCTAACACTATTTTTTTTTGCTAACAGCTAATACTCTAACTCCTCCTTTCTCACTCCACTTTATCTTTAAAAAAGTACATCGGTCTTCTCCGCACTTCATTGAATATTCTCGCTATATACTCTCCTATCACTCCCAGGCTCAGCAAGGTAACTCCTCCTATAAAAAGAACGGATACCAAAATAGAGGTCCAGCCCTCCACGGTCGCTCCTAAAAAGTGTTGGACGATCGCGTACGCCGCATATAGTAAGGCTGCTATACTGACCATCACACCAGTGTAAAATGCTATACGCAATGGCTTCACTGAGAAGGAAACTATGCCATCCAAGCCAAATCGTAACATCTTGAAAAAAGTATATTTTGAAGCACCCGCGTGCCTATCGGCCGCTTGATATGGAATAATCGCCTGCTTAAAACCCATCCATCCTACAAGACCTCTGGTGAAGCGATGCGTCTCCGGTAGACTATTAAGGGCATCCACTGCCTTGCGATTCATCAATCTAAAATCCGCCGCTGCAGGTTCGATCGGCACATCAGAAAGCGCATTGAGCATCCCATAGTACCAACGTGAACTGAGTCGCTTAAACAGTCCCGTACTCTGAGCATCGATTCGTTTCGTATTTACGATATCGTATCCTTCTTCATATTTAGCGAGCAAGACGGGAATCATGGATGGTGGATGTTGCATATCGCCATCCATACTGATCACGATATCACCCTTCGCTTGAGCAAGCCCCGCAAATAGCGCTACTTGATGTCCAAAATTTCTAGAAAAAGAAAAACCTTTCACTTGTTTATCTTTTGCGTGTAGGCCGCGTACTGCATCAAATGTCCCATCGCTAGATCCATCATCTATAAACACTATTTCATAGACCAGCTTGGTCTCTACCAATACATCCGTCAAGGCACTATAAAGCACTTCTAGATTCGCCGCCTCATTGAAGACAGGAATAACAATACTCAATTTTGGTGTGTTTGACATATTAAGCAAAATCCTAATATTGCAATGTACTCACAATATCCCTTATGAACTATGGACTTCCAACTATTTTATTACGTGCTCTCTAGCATTCAGTTGCAATGCATGGATCGGAATTGGGGCTGCCCCACCCATCGCCGAAAAGGGCGCTGTGTGGGTCGGGTCATCCGCTTTACTACACTATTCAGGGATATATTCAGCCATCAGAAGATACCATCTCCGCCCGACTATCGCGAAAAGCTACCGTCGGGACAAAATGGAGCTAGTCTCTTCTGGGCTTCATTATATCCCTGCACAGTTCCGTGCTCGCTTCTACCCCTCAGCCAAAAAATAAAATCTTTAAAAGTAGGTATCTCTATTATTTTCTGACAACAAAGGTTTTTGCCATCAGATCATGCAACCCTTGTCTATAATCGGAAAAGAGAATGAGCAAAAATCCTATATAGAGGATTAGTGCCGAGATCGTCTTTCCTACGTTTCTTGCAAAGGCTCGAAGAAAGGAAAGTTTGTTTCCATTTTTATCAACAACCTTTATCCCTACTATCATTTTTCCAGGACTACCTTGAAATTTGCTGCATTCGAAAAGGGCATGATACAAAGAACGGATAAGTGTCGGACCAAAAAATAAAGAAATACCAATATGATACTACGGGATTCGTCTAGTATATACTCCATAAACCACTCCGTGTATACAAACAGATAAACAAAAAATAGAAGTATACTTAAGAACACAAAAAAGTCAAGTATTGAGGCGGCTAGCCTAATGCCAAAATCTGCGTATTCAAGCTTTGG
>JALZVN010000171.1 GCA_023299965.1 Saprospiraceae bacterium
TCAAAATCTTCAGTACCAAAATTTAAAGAAAAACCATCATTATGCACCTCTGCTTGATTAAGGTTGAAAAGGAATTGAACATCTAAACTCGCAGACCACCATTTCTTATCATAGTTTACTCCTAGAGGTAATCCGGCGTACTTCAAAAGATAAGTGCCATCTTTAAACGTAATGGAGCCTTCATTCCCCTCTATAGTGGTAGTTCCGGAGATATCAAGCAAATTCAAATGATTGCCATAATTGTATTGTGAATACCCAATCAAAAAATTCCATGGAGTGGATTTGATTGGAAAATTGGCCCTAAATCCAAAGCCTGCTTTATGTGAATTATCAAGTGTATTGGGATTTGTAAGCCACAAAGGACTTTCAAAACTGATATGCATATAAGGATCTTCAGATCCGTTTTTCTTTTTTTTACTTTGAGCTTCAACTGATTGAGTAACTACAGAAAAACAAACAAGACATAATACTGCCTTGAGCAGAGTGGAAAATTTAAACACGCTTAGGTGGTTTAGAAATTTGAAAATAAATTAAAATTTAATTTAGTCTTCCTTCAGCACATCTCAATACCCTTGCAGGGTAATCCTCGATTAATCGGTAATCGTGGGTGGCCATGATGACAGCCATTTTCTTTTCTTTAGAAAGCTCAAACAGCAACTCTAAAATATCTAAAGCTGTGTCAGGATCTAAGTTTCCAGTAGGTTCATCAGCAATTAATAGTTTTGGGCTATTTATTAGAGCCCTTGCTATTGCGACGCGTTGCTGTTCACCACCTGATATTTCATGGGGCATTCTATGCAAAAGATTAGGAATACCTACTTGATTAAGTACACTCCAAATCCTATTTTCTATTTTTAGCTTATCCGTCCAATCCGTTGCTCTCAAAAGGAACTCCAGATTATCGCTAACATTCCGATCTGCTAACAACTGAAAGTCTTGGAATACTATTCCAATTTGTCTTCGTAGCAAAGGTATATTCTTTCTTGAAATATTTTTAAGATCGTAACCAAAAATATGCCCGTCTCCACTCAATAATGGTAAGTCTGCAAATATTGTTTTTAGCAAGGATGATTTACCAGATCCCGTCATTCCGACAAGATATGTAAATTGACCTTCATGTATATTTAATTCAACATTAGATAATACTAGCTTCTCGCCATGACCTATGCCTGCAGCTTTTAACTGAGCAACTAAAAGTCCTTGTGTAGAAGACATATCTAGAGCTGAATGATAAGGACGCTTATTCATAGTAACTCATTGATACTCAAAGATACAACCTCTACATTTAATAACAGTATACAAACACAATTGTATTTCAATATTTTACAAAAGCATAGCATAATAAATCCTCTGTGTTGGACTCATTTTACACAATTTTGATTATTTAGACTAGTTATAGTAGTACTTTTACCAGTGTATAACTGGAATCTAGATTTTAGTGAAGTCTTTAGGTTTACAAAACATAGCAAATTATGAAGAAGATTCATATCATCGGTATCATCATGATCCTTCTTGCAGGAGCTGCCCTTTTTATGGCTTCAGAAGATATCGCAACCTATTCTACTTTTGCGCAAGCAGAAAGTATAGAAGGAAAAATAAAAGTAGCAGGTCAACTAGTACTTGATAAAGAAATGTACTATAACCCTGAGAAAGATCCCAATTACTTTACCTTTCACATCAAGGATGTAGAAGGAACAGAGAAAAAAGTAATCCTTTACGGCTCTAAGCCACAAGATTTTGAACTAAGTGAGCAAATTGTCTTGACTGGAAAAATGAGTGGTGAGGACTTTGTGGCCACAGATATGCTTACGAAGTGCCCCTCCAAATACAAGGAAGACGAAATTTTTATTCGAGAATCTGATATCTAAACTTTAGACCACCCCTAAATGCCAGAAGAAATAAAATACATAGGAGAACACCTCATTTTTGGACAAATTGGGTATTTCATAATAACGCTTGGATTTGTCGCTGCTATTTTTTCAAGCATAGCCTATTTTTTTGCGACTAATAATGAAGATACATCTCAATTTAATTCTTGGAGACGGTTAGGCAGAATAGGATTTGTAACACACGGTGTTGCTATCTATACTACCATTGGCTTGACTTTTTACATCATGCTTCAGAAGTATTACGAGTACTCCTATGTATTTGAGCATGTCAGTGACGATTTACCATTTCGATATATATTTTCAGCTTTTTGGGAAGGTCAAGAAGGAAGCTTTA
Organism: Saprospiraceae bacterium; assembly: GCA_023299965.1. Lineage (GTDB taxonomy): Bacteria > Bacteroidota > Bacteroidia > Chitinophagales > Saprospiraceae > JALZVN01. The sequence continues at coordinate 2,224 of JALZVN010000171.1, forward strand.
TGCTTTGGATGTTTTGGCACATCTTTCTTGGGACAATCATACTTTTCAAAGGAGGAAAGTGGGAAGCACCTGTTTTATCTGTCATTGCAGCTATAGAGGTCTTTATCAACTCCATGATCCTTGGAGTGTACTTAGGAGCATATAAGATCGGATCTAGCCCACTCGCTTTATTCAGAGACACCGCTTCTATGCCGCTTTTCAATAATGAGGATTATGTATCCATGTTAAGCAAATTTGCAGATGGTCTCAACCCTTTGTTGCAAAATTATTGGATGACAATACATCCTCCTACGCTTTTTCTGGGCTTTGCTAGTACAGCTGTTCCATTCGCATTTGCTGTTGCAGGCCTTTGGAGAAAGGATCATAAAGCATGTCTTAAACCTATGTTGAGATGGGGTTTGTTTTCAGGAGCCATCTTGGGTACTGGAATACTTATGGGTGGAGCATGGGCCTATGAAGCACTTTCCTTTGGCGGATACTGGGCATGGGATCCAGTAGAGAACACTTCCTTGGTACCTTGGCTACTCGTAATAGCTGGAATTCATACAAACCTAATCGCTAAAGCGACTGGATATTCTATAAAGAGTACCTACCTATTTTATGTATTGACTTTTATCATGATCTTGTATTCTACTACGCTTACTAGATCTGGTGTATTGGGAGATTCTTCAGTGCACGCATTTACCGAGATGGGATTAGAAAATCAGTTGCTACTGTTCATCTTGTTTTTCGTGTTTGGAAGCATTGCATTTATGTTTAGAGGATTCTCCAGTGTAGCTATTCCAGAAAAGGAAGAAACCATTTTTTCTAAGGAGTTTTGGATGTTTATCGGATCATTAGTTTTATTATTCTCTGCGATTCTGATAACGTTTACTACCTCTATTCCAGTATATAACAAGGTGGCAGAATTGTTTGGATATGACCTAGGACTTACTAGCCCTTTAGAACCTATCAAGCACTATAATAAGTATCAAGTATGGATTGCCATATTTATTGGGCTCTTTAGTGCTGTGAGTCAATTCATGAGGTATCGTGAGTTTAACTGGAAAGGACATCAAAATAAATTCTACACCCATACGGGTATTAGTTTAGCCATATCAGGCGTATTGACCTATCTGGCTAGTCTTTGGATAAATGTTAGCATTTGGCAATATGGCTTGATGTTGTTTTTTGCCATATTTACCATTGTTTCAAATCTCGACATGATCACCTTCTTTAGTAAAGCGAAGGGCATCAAACTCAGTAGCTTTATTGCTCACGCTGGTTTTGGAATTATGCTAGTTGGTATTTTAGCCTCAGGTCTAAATAAGCAACACATCTCTACCAATCCATTTGCACAAAGAGGCTTACTTCCAGAAGATATGATCAATGAAAACGTGCTTTTGATAGAGGATCAGAGTATGTTTATCAATGGATATCAAGTGACCTATGAAGGAGATAGTATAGTCGATAATACTAGATACTTTAAGGTTAACTATCAACGCATAGATAAAATGGGTAATCAATATGAGTCTTTCAATCTTTACCCAAATGCATTGTACAACGCTAAGTTTACTAAGGTGGCTTCTTTTAATCCAAGTACAAAGCACTACCTGAGTAAAGACATCTTTTCACATATTGCAGGACTACCGCCTGGTGAAGCAGATATAGAAGATGCTAAAGCTAAAGAAGATAGCCTCAACTACTACCAGTATAGCTCACTTCTCAATACTCCAATAGAAGTATTTGACACGGTGAAAGTAACAGAGCTAGGCTTTGACACTACGGTTATCAAGAAATTTTTGGTTACCATAAATGAAATAAATAGAGCTCCTTCTCATCATGAGTATAAGCCAGAGGTGGGAGATTTAGCTGTAGGTCTAAAAATGACAGTCGAGTATCCTGAGGACAACAAGCGTTTTGACCTAGAACCAGTGATAGTCCTTAGAGGATCTCTACTATTCAACTATTCTGCTCAAGTAAATGAGCTCGCAATCAAAGTAAAGCTAGACGAAAAAACGATAGATGCCATATTTACTTCAGAGGAAAAACTAGCTTATCAAGCTTTTGAATTTAAACCTGGTGATGAGATCAATTACAATGGATATAAGGTCAAGTTTAACAACTTTGAAAAAGAACCTAGTCACCCTGCTTATGTCAAAACAGATGGAGACATCGTGGTTAGTGCGCTTTTAGAAATCACCGATAAAGATGGACAGAAGTTTAATGCACAACCTATTTACTTGATCCGTGAAAACAAACCTTATATCATAAAAGATGAAGTACCAGGAGAAGGATTACATTTTCAATTTGTAAACATCAACCCAGCTACGGGTATCGCAACCATCAATATGGCTCAGTTTATCAACAACGCTGAAATCCCGTATCTGTTAGCAGCAAATTCATATAGAGATGATTATATCGTATTAGAAGCTATAGTATTCCCAGGAATCAATTTTTTCTGGCTAGGGTCTTGTATGATGATGTTTGGCTTATTTGTAGGTATGTTTAGATCCATTCGAGAAAAGATAGCATGAAAAAGGTAGCATTGATCGGGGCTGGCAATATCAACTGGCATTTGGGTACGTCCCTTCCTTCAAAGCATTATCAAATGTGTCAGGTCTATAGTAGAACACGAAAATCTGCACAGGCATTGGCAAAGCACTTAGACTGCTCCTTTACAACGTCCTTAAAAAAAATAGACGCTTCTGCAGATATTATCCTTATTGCCGTGAGCGATGATGCTATCCCAGAAGTTGCCAAGTCATTGTCTTATCTAGAAGATGGGAAACGCTTATTTATGCATACCTCAGGTAATACAAGTGTAGAAGTTCTGTCTAAGCACTTTAGTAAAAGTGCCGTTTTTTGGCCTCCGCAGTCCATACGTAAGGAGAATAAAATAAATATCCGGCAGACTCCATTTGTGGTCGTTGCGGATCAAGGATCTACCAAAGAAGCCATGCAGTTTGCTAAAAGGTTAAGCAAGAAGGTTAGTTTACTGGATAAGGCGCAAAAAAAACAACTGCACCTTGCGGCTGTTTTTGCCAATAACTTCAGCAATCACTTAATCAGTATAGCATATGATCTCTGCCAAAAAGAAGATCTTGACTTTGCATTATTGTACCCCATCATCAAGCAGACGATTGCCAATATAGATAAGGG
>JALZVN010000172.1 GCA_023299965.1 Saprospiraceae bacterium
AAGCTTATTCCCTCTGCATCATCGGCAGCGAATAAGAAAGATGCTTGAAAAAATAGGATTATAAAAACCGAAAAAACGACTTTACTAATTTTGCTTGAAAACATTTTCATTTAATTTTTTTTGTTAAATCAGATTGAAATAGAATGCTAAAAATGGACATCCATTTGTAGTCTGTAGAAGAATTCATCATCGCCACCATCTATAGTACGGTAGGTCACATCACCCTGCACTTTCAATTTGTGTCCTACGACAAATTTATTCAATCCTAAGGTATACTGTATTTCATCATTGGCTACAAACTCATCTGGTCTTACATCTGTCCAACGTGCTGCTATTTCCCAGTTGCGAGGAAACATATATCCTACTGCTAGATTCACAGCCGAGCCCGTATAGTAAGTTCCAATCAACTGATCTTCTTCATTGAACACTCGTGGCCCACCATCTGCTGAAGTATTCGCATATTCTCCCATGACTGACCATGCTTGATACTTGAAATGAAAATCTGCATGAAAATTGGTAAGGTCAGACGCGATGAAGTTTCCAGTTGGATTGACGATAAAGCTTCCACCTCTTCCTCTCTCTCTACCTGCTTGATTATTGATGTCATACACAAGTTGTATCGCCAACTTTGGTTTTGTTTCTCTCTTGATAGCAGAACCAATGTAGTCTCCTTTGGATTGGAACTTACCAAACGGTAGTGCTTCTAACTGGAATGTAAAAGCGGCTCCTCCTACATTGGCAGCTGTGATGGCTCTACCCTCTCCAGATGAAAATACAAAGCCTTCTTTCAAGATGAAAGTATCGCCCAGTTTGTGATGGTGTCTTAAAAACACACCTATATCACGATCTAGCGTAAATCTAGAGTTAAGTCTTGATCGATCTACAAATTGTAGATTTCCAGAAGATATAACTCGCTCTCTGTTACTTGGTATTTTCATTTGCCCAACACGGACGCTAAGGTTTTTGTAAAAGTTCCATTCTGACCATGCGTCTAGAACTATATTGGCAGCATTACTGAAATTGGCACTATTCCCACCTCCGTTATCTCTGTTGGATAAGGCCAGCTCTAATTTGTATGTAAATTTTGGGTTTACCGCAAAACCATTGAATTTCAATCTTGATCTCCTGATAAATACTCTAGCGTCTCCTTCTGAAAGGTCTCCAAAATCATCCTCGATAAGATTATTCTCGCCTAAGAATAGTGTTTGGAATCTGATGCCTATTTTCATACTAAAAGAGGAATCTTGAGCCATAATCCTTAGACCACTTCCGAATTTCGGAGCTGTGATCTGTGCGTGCAATTCTGCGGATAAGGTACTCAATACCAGCATAATAACTGAAAAATATAATCTCATTTGCATATCTTTTCTAATCGTTTGCACAAAGGTATATTTTCTAATGTTAAGCGAAGGTTAAGTATTGGCGATTGGCATATATTGAGTCTGCAATAACTGATAAGCTATATATAATTATTTGGAAATCAGGGGTATTGATTGGGGTGCTGATTGTTAAAATTTGGTTGGTCCTTTTTTTTAGTTTTCGAGATGGATTTGGGGCCATCCCAGCGGTGTGCTCCCTGCGCTTCTGAGCTGCCCACGCACACCTAGGGTCGCGTCGTCCGCTATATCCCGATATTTACCCTCCGGGTTTTGGTGATTCTTTTGGGGTAACGGGTACGGTGGTGCATATTCCTGGGAAGACGCATGGCAATGCGTCTCTACCCATGATCGGGATGCCGCTACCACCGCTTGTCCTGAAACGCTCCGCCTGAACCGGCTCGCCCGGTGGAATGGGTGATGCATAAACATGTGATTTTCTAGCAGAGGCGCATGTTAATGCGTCTTTACATAGGTAAGACTGGCTAGGATGGCGCCGAGGATGGGGGCAGCTATGTACATCCATAGATGAGTCATATCTCCTGACACTATGGCGGGAGCGATGGACCGTGCAGGATTCATAGAAGCTCCTGTCATAGGGCCCGCGAAGTAGGCTTCTAAACCTACTGTTGCTCCTACGGCTAGTCCTGTGTACTTGCTATAGGATTCGCTTTGGCTAAACACAAGGATGACCAACATCAAGATATAGGTCATTATCAGTTCTAGTATGAAGGTTTGTTGCCAGGAGCCTGAAGGCATCGTTGCTCCTAGGTTTTGGTGTTGCTGAAATAGCATTCTCATAAGGGCGGAGGCTAGGATGGCGCCTATCAGTTGGGCTACGATGTATCCTAATAGGTTCTTCTTTTCAAAGTAGTCTGTGAAAGCGAAAGCTATACTGACTGCAGGATTGATGTGCGCTCCCGAAGTACTACCGAATGTATATATCATAGCTGTGACTATCAGACCGAAAGCAAGGGCTATACCAAAATTCGTAACAGAGCCATTGGTCACATCATTGACCACTATAGCGCCTGTACCACAAAATACAAGGGCGAAAGTGCCTATTCCTTCTGTTATATATTTCTTCATTGCAAGGGATTTTTTATCGGTAGATTAAAATTGAGCCCAATCCGAAAACTCATGAAACCTAAAATGTCTCTTTTGGCGATATTTCTCCTTTTTGAAATCCATTAGTTTCCAGAGTGGACTCAAGATTGATTAACAGCATTCTATATTTGGGGTGTCGAGTTTTTGGATGACTGCGCTGGAAAAGTTCACTAGTTCTTGAAATCCAGTTTTGTCTAGGCAGTAGCAAACGGTGTTGCCTTCAATGCTTCCTTTGATCAAGCCAACTTTTTTTAGTTCCCTCAAGTGTTGGGAGATTGTTGGTTGAGACAGAGGCAGCTCATCTACTATATCTTTGCAGATGCAGCTTTCTTGTTTCAGAATAAAACCAATGATAGCTACTCTTGCTGGATGACCAATGGCTTTGGCAAGGTTGGCAAATTGATTTTGCTCGGCGGTGAATACTTCTGTTTTGGATGTTCCCATGCACATTGAATATAGATATATTGCAATATTACGATGGAGATGGATGGATTGCAAATGTTTGGGATGATTTTTTAGGAGCGCTCTGTAGTGGAGGATCTATACTGAGATTGGATAGGACATACATGGTGATATATCTTTACATAGGTGGGGTTACATCTACGGGGCTATGTTTGACTTTTTATTACCGCAAAAGCAAAGTGATTAACCATAGTTTCTAGTTCTTCAAGTCTTTTATTTTTATTGAGACTGGTTAGTCTTGGTAAATGTTCAGCATAATATAGTTGATTGTTGATCATCTCGAACAAAGTAGACGCTAAACTACGCGAGTATTTAAAATCTGGATTTATGTCTTTGATAACAGTCGCTATCCGTCCAACTAATTCTTTGTAGGACAAAAAGAAACCATACTTATTCTCTTCATCAATACTTGAGATATGATACGTTTTTGAACTCTCCTTCATGATAACTTGAAATAACAAACTCTCATTGACGTAGTCAGTCAACTTAGATTCTTTGCTGGCATGTATCATATTATGCAAAGCAATCCTTAGTTTATCTTCATTATCCTTCACATTCATAGTCTGGATATCTATGAGATAGGTAACCCATTCCCAATACCAACAATTGAGATATACCAATAGCAGGTGCTTATTTTCAAAGTACCTGTAAATTGAAACTTCAGAAGAAGACATTTTTACAGCCAGCTTACGAAAAGTAAATAATTCAAAACCCAGCTCATCCATTAAGTTTATCGCATTATTTAACAGCCTTTGTCCATATTCTGAACCTTGGGGATCTTTTAAGTAGAGTTTTGCAGGCAATTCAAATCTGAGCTTAAGAGACATGTTGATTTTTTTATGTGATAAAAGTACTATTAATTCAAACAATAAGTAATAGTTAATGTTTAAGTAAGTAATACTAACACAAATGTATAAATATACTAAACAACTTAAAATACCAATCCACATGAAATTTATTATCAGAAATCAGGCAGGAATAGCCAATAAGTACATAAGATTTGCAAAATGGAAGATTCTGAAGCTTAGCAGAAAATATCATGAGCTGATATACAGTGAGATATACATAAAAAATATATCTAACAAGCCAACACAGTATGAAATCAAGGTAAAACTTGGTATTCCAGGTCCTGACATTATCCTATCTACAAAATCTGATAATTTAAAAACAGCTTGGGCTGAGCTCTCTGCTAAGATGAAGAGGCAACTCAGCGAGCAAAGTAAAATAAGTAACGCATACTAACTATTGATTATCAATAATAACCTAATAGATAATGGGCACTACATCAGCAATGAAGCCACTTAGACGTTTTAGTCAATTATTATCCTTAGAAAGACAAGACATATACCAGGTATATATTTATGC
>JALZVN010000173.1 GCA_023299965.1 Saprospiraceae bacterium
AGATATATAAGAATTTCATATGTAGATTGTTTTCATTTGGTTTTTTGGGGTTATACAGGGTGTGGGACATTAGTTTGTTCTCACCCTGTTCTTTTTTTAGGGCAGCGTATTTAATCTTAACGCATTCATTCCTTTTCCATATGACGTTATTTTCATCACTCCAATTATTCTATCTCAGATCATAACGGTTTTCAACATCTAAACCTACTTGAAACCTCATCGAATGAAAAAACTACTTTGTACATGCTCTGAAGGGAGCGAATCTATTTTTGAGGTAAGGTGCCCCTGCTCCGAAACAATCTAATTAGGAAAAACAATCATTCTTGACATTCAATGTTAAGATGCCTATTTGTCGCGTGTGCTTTTTCTATCCATCAAATATTCATACACCGTCACCACCGCAAATAACATCATAAAACAATACACAAAATCTTCCATCGGAATCGTGATGAATCGAATGTCTAACATCTCAGACTTATTGTACTGCACCACTGGCGTCTCAGTGATACTGCCCGTTAAAACTCCATTGATCATAATGAAAGGAATAAAGGAAACTAGCTGGGTTTTATAAAAGAAAGTGCGAAATGTGTTTCGAAAGGAATAATAATGCGTGACGATCAGAATAGAAGTCGCGATGCAAGTAAAGGAAGTATACAATCGACCCCATGATACTATCCCAACTAATAACAATATGATCGCGAGACCAAAGCTAATCGCCTTGTCAGAAGACGCAAAAGTATCTTTTGGGAAGTAATACCGAAGACAAGCATGAATGAACACACATGCAAAGGGAGCCGATAAAAAGAAGAGCCACTCTTCTATAGGTAGATGCCAGACTCTAGCCGCCAATGTATAGTCATGCGAGAAGCCCCAAACGCCAACCTTGGTATAAATAAAATCCCATAAAACAAATATCATTCCTACACTAAATATAGCGGGCAGCAGGTATTTCCATTTCTTGTAGAATGCTACTCTGCGATCGAAGCTGAGCGCTACTATGGGGATCAAAATAAATGCATGAAGTATCCAATATAGATATTTAGTTTCTGCAATAGGAAACTGCATAGGATTATCTACTTGAGATTCTAACAAAATCTCAGTCGGTTTATAAAAATAAGTATGAATAGCGAATAGTATAAGAATCAACACAAAGGCTCCTATACCATAGTATCTTCTCAGTGAGAAATCTGCTGGATTCATAATTGTGTTTGAAGCTAAGATCTACAGAATATTGAATTGGTGCTTAATTGATGATTTGAAAAGTAGTATCACCTTTCTGCGGTCACTTACTCGAATACGCTGATCAGCAAGTCTAGCCGCAGATTGTCTTGTTATCTTTTTAGTCAAGCTAGTATAATAGACATAAGCCAAGTAGACTCCTAATCGAGCTCCTCTAGGCAATTTCACAATACCCTCATAGGCATTATCAAAGTCCGCATTGATATCTCTTTCGATCGCTTGTTTATCTGCTTCAGAAAACGTGTGATAGTCCACATTGGGAAAGTAAACCCGTCCACGATCTTCATAGTCACTCTTAATATCTCTTAAGAAATTCACTTTTTGGAAGGCGGCTCCTAAACGAGAAGCACTTGCTTTCAGGGATTGATATTGCCCTTCATTGCCATCGCAGAATATACGCAGACACATCAGCCCGACCACCTCTGCACTACCGTAGATGTATTTTTTATACATATCCGTAGTATACACATAGTCATCTAAATCCATCGCCATGCTGTCTAGAAATGCATCGATAAGTTCCATCTCTATATTGTACATACGTACTACTTGCTGAAAAGTATGTAAGATCGGATTTAAACTGATCTTATCTTGAATCGCCTTATAGGTATCTTGTCTAAAATTTTTTAAAAGCTCCTCTTTATCATAATCATGAAAAGTATCCACGATCTCATCTGCGAACCGCACAAACCCATACACCGCACAGATAGGCATACGCAATTTCTTTTCAAACAATCTTATTCCCATTGAAAAGGAAGTGCTATACCTGTTTGTAACCAACTTGCTGCATTCGTAGCAGCTGCGTGAGTAGAGTGTGTTTGCGTTTTCCATGATCTATCTATTTAAAATATTTAGCTACCTCCTTAGCTACTACCTCACCAGAGATAATAGACGGTGGCACACCTGGACCTGGAGTGGTGAGTTGTCCAGTATAAAATAAATTAGGTACTTTTTTACTTCTCATCTTGGGCTTCAAAAAGGCAGTTTGCAGCAAAGTATTTGCTAAGCCGTAGGCATTGCCCTTAAATGAGTTGTAATCTTGCTTGAAATCTCTGTGCGCAAAAGAACGCTTGTAGATTACAGCATCCTTGATGCTCTGCCCAGTGTTCTTCTCCAGACGATCCATCACGATATGATAGTATTTCTCTCTATTCTCCTCCGTATCTTCGATATTTGGAGCGAGTGGGATCAGAACAAACAAATTCTCCATGCCCTCTGGTGCCACGGTATCATCTGTAAGCGATGGTACACAAGCATAAAAGAGTGGGTCACTTGGCCAAGTCGGATTCGTATATATTTCTTCGGCGTGCTTCTCAAAGTCCGCGTCAAAAAACAAATTGTGATGATCTAGATTTTTCAATCGCTTATTCACACCTAGGTAGAACAGTAAAGAAGATGGCGCCATCACGCGCTTATCCCAATAATCTGCAGAATACATTCTGTGTTCTTTGGTCAGTAATTGCTGTTCAATATGATGATAATCAGCTCCTCCTACCAGCACCTCACATTCAAATACATTGTTTGTGGTGCGCACTTGTTTTGCTTGTCCATTAGGGATGATGATTTCCTCAACTTTTTCGTTTAGCTCAATTTTCACACCCAATTCGCGCGCTAGACTAGCAAATCCTTCGATGATTTTATGCATTCCACCCTTAGGATACCAGGTCCCAAGCTTCATATCCGCATAGTTCATCAGACTATATAGCGCAGGTGTATTCTGTGGTGTAGCGCCTAAAAACAATACTGGAAACTCAAGCAATTGGCGCAATTTGTCGTTCTTAAAATTTCCTCTAATAGTCTTCGATATAGACGAAAACATTTGCAATTTGAACAGACTAGATAGCACGCGTGTATCTGCAAATTCCATCAAATTGTGTCCAGGTTTGTAGACAAATTCTTCCATACCCACCTTATATTTATAGGCAGCTTCATTCAGAAAGGTGTCCAGTTTCTTAGACGAACCTTCCTCATATTTCTCAAACATATCATACAGGTCCTGCTGCTTGGCAGGCACGTCCATGATGTCCGATTCTGAAAAGTAGATTTTATACGAGGGGTCTAAACGTACTAGTTCGTAGTAGTCGCTTACTTTCTTTCCGAATGCTTCGAAAAAATTTTCAAACACCTCAGGCATCCAGTACCAACTCGGCCCCATATCAAAGGTAAATCCCTCTGCGGAAAACTTCCGCGCTCTTCCTCCTATGCTGTCATTTTTCTCTAAGACGGTTACATCATATCCCTGTTTTGCCAAGAAGCAAGCAGCGGATAAGCCCGAAAACCCTGAACCAATAACGACTACCTTTTTTGACATTTTCTTATAGATTGAAAAATACTAACATGATTTCAAAGAGATTGTTTAATACTCATTACTTGCAATCTTCATAGCATGCTCATCATGTGGGGGCTACCCTCCTAATCGACTATATAGATGTTTCGTTACACCTTAGTTTATAGGGCACCTCTAGCAAATAGTCGACAATTTTGCGACCCTATCAGTCTGAGCGCTGTATTCATAAGTTGATTGAGAATCATCTACTAATTTATTTCTCTCAGCCCAGTATTAGAAAGCCTCGTGGATGCAAAGGCATATCCTGTGTTTTCTGTCTTGATCTGAAAATTAATTTCAGCATAGTCATCCCAAAACAATATACGATTAATATGGAAAAAAATCGTTTCGCAATGCACAGCACTAGCCCATAATCAATTGCTATGACATTAAATATAGTAAAAGGTATTAGA
>JALZVN010000174.1 GCA_023299965.1 Saprospiraceae bacterium
GATGTATACTTGGAATACTGGAGCAACTACTCCTAATATTGAAAACTTACCAAGTGGAGATTACTGCGTGACAGTCAATTCTACGGATGGCTGTGTAGCTACAGAATGTGTAACTTTAACTGCACCGGATGCTCTTACTTCAAGTGTCTTTATAAGTTCTGCAACTTGTGAGGCATCAGATGGAAAGATCAAACTTACTCCTTCAGGAGGAACAGCACCTTATGGCTACAAGTGGAGCAATGGGGCTAATACAGTTGAAATAGACAACCTTGCACCTGGAGAATATTGTGTAACTATTTGTGATGCAAATGGATGTATTTTTGAAGGATGCTACACTATTCTAGGTGGAATGAATGTGGAAGGAGGTCTCTCCAGCTCAATCATTTCATGCAATGGAGGTAACGATGGATCTGCTAGCTACACTCCGAATGGCGGTGGCACTGCTCCTTTCACTTACTCCTGGAATACTGGGGAAACTACAAGCACTATCAATAATCTTCCTGCAGGAACCTATTGCGTGACTGTTACTGATGTATTTGGATGTAGTGATAATGGATGTATAAATATTGCGAACCCAGCTCCTTTAACGATTACCGCTTCTGGAACAAACACAAGCTGTGGAGAAAATAATGGAAGTGCAAGCGTTGCTTTCAACTTCAATGCAGTGTCTGTATCATGGACAGGCCAAGGCTTAAATGCGACTACAAATTCTATTGACAATCTTTCTCCAGGTACATATACTGTAAAGGTAATAAGTGAATCTGGCTGTGTAATAACAAGTATTGTTGTGATCGATCCTTCTACTCCTCTTGAGGCAACAATTGCCCCTATGAATTCTACCATTTGCCCTGGAGAAACAGTAATACTTACAGGCATCTCTAATACCGGAGGTACTAGTTTTGCATGGACTGCTACTGGCGGTTCATTTAGCACTAACGCGGGAGCGAATACTTCTTATACTATGATGACTCCAGGTATGTATACAATTACATTGCAAGCAACAAATGCAGCAGGTTGTGTAGATACGGAAACAGTTACTATAACTGTACGTAATGACAACGACGCAATTTGTAATCCAAATATCGACCTAGTTAGTATTGGAGATTTTGTATGGTTTGATATTAACAACAATGGTATTCAAGATTCTGGTGAATTGGGAATTGAAGGTATAGAAGTAAAATTAATGACTGCAGGGCCTGATGGTTTATTTTATACTCCAGATGATGTATTAATCATTACTGAAGTTACTGATCCATCTGGTTACTATTTGTTTGAAAATGTTGCTGCAGATGAATACATAATCATGTTCTGCAATACGCTTCCAAATACAGAGTATACTTCTCTAGATACTGGAGGGAACGATGAGCTAGATAGTGATGCAAATCCATTGAATGGAAAAACGGATCCATTTACAGTTGTGTCTGGGCAAATAGACGACTTATCTTTTGATGCAGGTATTATTCTTACTCCAAGCGGTTGTGACAATATCACAAATGCAGGAGATATTTGTTGCGATCAAATGATATGTGGTGCAGGAAGTCTTCCTGAACTAATTAGTAGTACTATGCTGCCATCTGGCGGTTCAGGTGCTATCGAATACATTTGGATGAGTTCTACTATTCCAGGACCGCTCAACATGAATACATGGACTATAATACCAGGCGCTACTAGTGCCTCTTATCAACCAGGTCCATTATTCCAAACTACCTTTATTGCTAGATGTGCAAGAAGAGTAGGTTGTACAAACTATCTTGAGACAGACATCATCAAGTTAGAATTGGCTCCTGCCCCAGTAGTAACTATTAATAGTTTACCAGCATTTATCTGTTTAAATGAAACAGATATGTTTAACGCTACAGATGCTGGACCGGGTGCTACATATACATGGAACTTAGGAGATGGAGCAAATCCAGCTACTGCAACAGGGCAATTCTTGACTGGAATATCATGGAGTACAACTGGTGAGAAAACTATAACGATTACTACTACTCGCCAAGGATGTACCTTTGAATTGGCAAGGACAGTATTTGTAGGAGACTGCATTAATGATCCAACTCAAAATAGATTCATTGAATTTACTGCATTGCCAATTGAAGAATCAATGGATGTTGATCTAAACTGGAATACAAATAAAGACATGAATGATTTCCACTTTGTAGTTGAGCATTCTATTGAAGGTGACTTTTTTGACATCATCTATACAATGGACGGTGAAGAAGCTTACCAGAAAAAGCAGTACAATTTCGTAGATGAACTCGCAAGACCTGGAAGAAACTACTATCGCATAAAGCATATCAACAATAATGGTCAAGTAGAATCAAGTGAAACAGTAATGGTTATTTTATCAAATGAACCATCTGAGAAATTCATTTTGTTTCCTAATCCTACAGTAGACTTCATAATCTTCGAAAGTACAGTATTAACAGATGAGGAAGGTTTAATTATGATTTTAGATATGAAAGGTGCAATTCTAGAGCAAATAGTCATTCCGCCAAATACAGAACGTATGCATGTAGATGTAAATAATTTATCTCCTGGAGCGTATACTTTCTTTACTAAATATGGTAATATAAAATCACTCCCACAGATTATATTCAAATCTGAGAGATAGCAATACCGTTACAATTAATTTATTAAGACCGAATATTCCTAACAGAATATTCGGTCTTTTTTTTGTGCAAGTCAATGCATCTCTACTAAATGAACTAATAGTATCTCATGTTGGTTTTACTATTAGAGAAACAGAACAACTAGCCCGCCCTCACACAATTATGTATAGTTCAGTCACTTAGGTAGATATTTTATTTTTATTAACTATAACTTTAACACCTTTTTAAGGCTAAAATTGATTCTTTTATAGTCTTATATAAAATCGAATAGGAAAACTAATTCGGTATCTATTAACTAAAATAGAAAGTTATGAAAGATGTGATGCTAATATTTGTATTAACTGTTTCCATCAGATTTGCTGGATTGAGTCAAGTAAAAGAAACGTTTAGAGACAGTGCAAACACATCCACTATCGTAGTCATAAAAGAAGATGGTGGAATAGATCAGGAATTGCTTAATAAACATTTTGACCTCGATGACTTGAGTATGAATGAGCAAATCATGATCACTACAAGTCCAGAGCCACTGCCAATAGAAGAGGCGACAGCAAGTATAGATGAAGATATTGAAATTTTCTTTGACTACATTGAAGAAGAAAAAATCAATGAAGAAGATGCTGCTGAGGCAAACCCAAGCGTCTCGAATATTGACACTCAAAATACGGCTAAAAATAGCCTTATAGATACTAAAAAAGAAAAAATTGCTACGCCATCAAATGCAAAAAGTACAGTTAGAGGTGCGACTACAAGAGCGAAGGGAAATTATCCTTCGAAGAGCTCATTTAAGGTTAAGAAAGCTGCTCAAAAGAAGTATTATTCTAAGTCGAAAATAAGAAAAAAGAAAAATAAGAAGCGAAATCAATTTAAAAGAAAGGGATCAAAATCCTGCTACAGCTTCTAACAAAAAAGCCTTCATTTGAGAATCTCAAAAGAAGGCTTTTTTATTACATGTGGTTTATTACCTTCTCTAATTTTTGATAGGAATCATTAAACCTAAATTTAAAATTGCATTCTCGATATAAATACTTTCACCCTCTTCATTTCTGTTTATATCAACTAATCCTTGATATTTTCGAACCGCTAACAATACTCTAAAATTATTCGCAATCAATCGAGATATTTCCACTGTTGCATTAATCCCATAATCAATTTTCTCTAAATTTGAAGATTCTTGTTCTCTGCCTACAAGGACATTTTCTTCATATTGAAAATTAATAAGCTTTTCTTTTAACAGGTATGCAGCAGATGGACCAAGACTTCCTGAGATTGTATATCTTCCAATGGCAAGGTTGAACTGAGGAAGAACTGCTAAAGTAAGATAATTTAAAGAGGCATTGTGTACAAAGAAGCCTTCTTGTGAGGGTAATTTGAATACACTATTCCCTCCTATCCTGTTATAGCTTAATTCTGATTTTAGTTGAAAATGCTTATTGACACCATAGTTGAAACTTCCCATAAAAGAAAGATTATTTACAGAATGTCTACTCAAGACTACTGCTTCTACATTCTTGGTATAAATAGGGATTGCAGAGCTGGATATGCCTGCGCCAAAGGAAATAGAGCTTTTTTGAGCATAACCCGGAATAGATAGAAAAATAATACAACATGCAATGATGAAGTGAGTAGGTCTTTTTCGCAAATTTATAATTCCTTATTGTTTGCCCTTAAAACGAGATAGTCAAAACTATAGTCTATTGCATGTGAATTTTAACACTAGAGACAGTAAACATGATGTTTTGAAATCTATTTAGGCATCTGCCAATGCTTCTTTATATACTGCTAAGCATCTTTCACGTGCCTCTTTATGCACTACAATAGCTTCAGGATAGGCTTCAGTTCCATACTCAGGTACCCATTTTTTAATGTACTCAAACTGTTTATCAAATTTCTGCTGTTGGGTGTAAGGGTTAAAGATTCGGAAATACGGCGCTGCATCCGTTCCGCAACCAGCAGCCCATTGCCATCCACCACTATTACTGGCAAGATCAAAGTCTAGCAGTTTTTCGGCAAAATAAGCCTCTCCCCAAGACCAATTGATCAACAAATGTTTAGTTAAAAAAGAGGCAACAATCATCCGTACTCTGTTATGCATGTGCCCCGTGTGATTAAGTTCTCGCATACCAGCGTCTACAATCGGATAACCTGTCATTCCCTTCTTCCAAGCTTCAAAGTGGTCTTCATCGTTGACCCATTGTATAGGTTCATATTTTTTTCTAAAAGGACCACTCTCTACGTGCGGAAAGTGGTTTAAAATATTGGAGTAAAAATCTCTCCAAATCAATTCGCTCAAAAAAACGGCGCTTAAGGATGCGGACTTTCTTGCTTTCTCTCTAATGCTAATAGTTCCAAATCTAAAATGTATGCCTAATCGAGAAGTGCCTTCTACAGCAGGTAAATCTCGCTTATCCGCATATTCTTTAATCAATCCTTGAGTTACTGTGGTGCCAGGTATTTGGGTATCACTGCGTTCGAAGCCCATGGAAGAAAGGCTTGGAAGTGCTGTTTTTGCATGTTTTGCAAATCCTTTTGCATATTTCAAACTAGGATAAGATTTTAAAAAATAAGAATCTACTGGATTATTCCCTGGTTCGCTAACAAGTTTGGCTTTCCATACCTTCGAGTAAGGCGTAAAAACGGTATAGGGCAATCCATCTTTTTTCATCACCTCGGATTGATCGAAGATAACGTGGTCTTTATAGCTATGAAATGGTATCTTGTGTTCTGCTAAAAGATCTCCAATATTCGCATCTCTTTCTTTAGCGTAGTTTTCGTAATCTCTATTGGTAAATACGGCTTGTACCTGATATTCTTCGAGAAGCTTGGTCCAAGCCTCTACAGGTGTGCTATATCTAGCTATCAAGCTACTTTTATACGCCCTTAATTGAGCGTTTAAACCACTCAAAGCGTCATGAATGAAAGTCACCCGAGGATCGCGCTTATCTGCAAGTTTGTCTAAGATAAGTTTGTCAAAAATAAACACCGGCAATACCGGTAATCCCGACTTCAGGGCATGATATAGTCCTGCATTATCTTCTAGTCTTAAATCTCTACGAAACCAAAATATGGCTACTTTCTTTTTCACACTCATTGGATTTTAACAGCAATTCAATACTGATGTTCACTCTAGACGTATAATTAAGATTTTATTCTTGCTCCTGAAGGGAGCCAACAGTAAAAGATGGGCAAAATCCTATGTCAGCAAGGTGAGCATAGTAAGTGCTGAAAGCACGTCACACGACAATGTGATTTTGTGGCGTACTTTGAGCACTTTTCGCAAAATACTCGGATACAATGGGTTTCGCACATCGCTTCGCTGTCACGTGCCTTCAGCACTAAGAAGTGATTTTATTGTCATGACAGTTTGGGGTACAATAAAAGGATAATCACTTAAGACTTTACTTTATTCATACCTACAAAAACAGGCTTCTTGTCACAATTTTCAATGATATTCTGCTTACCTAGATAGGTCACTTTACCTGTCACATTCCCACTTTGGAGCACTTTTATTCCTCCCCAAGTATTATTGCAATCGTTGTATAAATGCGCTCCCTGTAGCACTAACTCTCCTTGGGGATGCACAGT
>JALZVN010000175.1 GCA_023299965.1 Saprospiraceae bacterium
CTACAAAGAGACTTACCCAAAAACCGTTTCTTGTTTTTCGTCTATTTTCACTCTAAAAAAGTTGATTCGTGGCAAGCTTACCTGACCTACTATCTAAATAAAACCCTTGAACAACTTGATTATTATTTACCAGAATAAATATGGAAATTTGATCATTCTAAAAGTACTAACTTAATGTTTTTCTGCTCATCTAGTGACAACAATTGTAAGTAATAAATACCTGCTCCATTAAAGTCTGAAGCACTAAGTTGAATTTCATTTAAGCCTTCTTGCGATATTATTTCCCTATCATAAATTAGCTTGCCCTGAAGGTCAAACATTTTCATATCAACTACTGAAGTAGCACTATTAAAAAAGGCTATAATAGTATTTTTTGTAAATGGATTGGGTTTATTTTGAAGTAGTTCAAAATTAGAATTATCTAAATTAAGAATCAAGTTTAAGTCAAAAATTAAATTACTATTTAAATAAATTTCAGAATTCATTAAGCCAGAATTCAAATAGATAGCTTCCGTAAAATCGACTACTTTTTTATAACTAAACTTCAATTCAAAAATTGCCTGGGACGCATCTATTAAATAATCCCCCAAAGCATTCCAGCTTACTAACAACTTTCCATTTTCAATATATTTTATAGAAATATGAGCATCATTAATATCAATTAAATCTGAATTTAAACTCGCAAAATTTAGATTGTAATCATCAAAATCTAATTCAATCTGAAATCCGCTCAATTGTATATTCTCCTTTGAGGAGAAAGAATATGTAATCGATTCTTCCTCTTTATTTACATTTTCAACTACCACTAGATCAAAAGTATTTCTACTTCTCTCTTTGGCATTAACAGATTTCATATTGGCCTTAGCACTGTTATCTACGTCACCGAGTTTAATTCCAATAAAATCAACATCCATTCTATCTGCTAATAAATTTACTGTCTCAATACGAGTTTCAAAATCATCTATCCATGGATTTGATGGGTCTGTAAAAGAATGATTTCTATCGACAAAAGTCCAGGAAGATCCAGAAGGCAGTTCCTCTATGGCTCGCAAAATCAATTGTCTAAGCGCTACCATATCGAATACATTTACAGTTCGCGAATTATCTACATCGCAAGCAATAATTCTATAAGGATCATCTAGCAGATTTACTTGGAGAATATGTCTTGCCATTAAAACTAAATCAAAAGTAGATACCCCATTTAATGGATCACTATTCTTATTGGCCTCTACTACATAGTCATCATGTACATCAAGATCTGTAAAATCATAGTTCCCGTTCTGATCTGTTAATGTACTAGCAGTACTCGTTCCAGTTATAAGCATATTCACATCAGTAATCGCCTCACCTATCTGAGTAAGTACTCTGCCCCCAATGATAGCTTTTGCTCCTGTGCCAATACCAGGATCACAAGAATTTAGATTATCTTGCACTTCTATGTTAGTAAGGCAAAAATCTTGATTTCCATTTTTATCTGTTACCCATATTTCAACTTCATTCTGACCAAGTTGATCGCAGTTAAATGTTTTACTTATATCATTTACATTTTCTGAGAAAGAAAATTGTAATTCTTCATATGGCGTACAGTTATCGAAACTGCTACCTGTCTCAAAATCTAAAGCCCAAATCGTCACTTCTTTGAGATGAGAATCAATTTCTGCAATAAGACCACTTCTACAAATTGGGGTCGGAGCCTTATGTTCAATAAACGTTACGTTTATTTTTTCCGAAGTAACATTTCCACATCCATCCGCAGCTTCATAATTAACCTCAAATACATCTCCATGACTCCCACTAACTGATCTGGGATTTGGTTGAATATCTAATTCACCTGAACAAGCATCAGAAGCTAAAATATTAGGTAAAATAAATGAATTTTCGCAGCCATCAACAATTTCAACTGTTACATCTATCAATCCTGACGGATCAATAACTGGCGCTTCACTATCAAATATATTTATAACTTGTGTGTATTGAAAAAATCCATCTCCATCATCTCTAAATGTTCTTGGGATAGGAAGCGATATCCCCAAGTCTGTATTTGCTAGATTATCATTTTCATAAATACACCAGTTGATCACTGTCCAAGTACGAACAATTTTCATGCAAGCATCTTGTACTAATTCAAATACTTGATCTTCATGAGACACAGCGATTAATTCACAATCCTCAGAACCAATAATTGGCTCTTCTAGATCATCTATTTCAGCAAAACAGTTAGTCAAAATAACATCGTCTGGAAAGCTAACCGTAAAGTCTGAAACATGAGACAAACTAATACGCTGGCTACATTGACTACTGTTTCCTGAATCGTCAATAGCAACAAAGGTTCTTATAATTTGGCCAACACCACAGTTATCTATATTGGTCGTAGCAGTCTCCTCTATAGAAGCGCCACAGTCATCTATAGCACTAGCATTTCCAAAAATGGAAAGATCCGTTATGTCTTCTCCACAAGTAAGCATCATGTCAGAAGGACAAGTAATAATTGGCGCTAATTTATCCTCTACGTTTACTATCACCCAACATGTTGCACTATTTCCTGCAGCATCTGTAACCATTAACTCAACATTTACTGGAAAATCAATATCGCAACATTCAAACTCTACAAAATCTTTAAAAGGTGTGGCAGGTGAACAACCTTCTAATCTTCTCACTTGATAGCTTACGATTTCACAGTTATCTCTACTCCCTTCATCTATATCTAAGGCAGCTAATCTCGCCACTCCTCCACTTGAAAGCGACAATCGCAATTCATCATCACAAACGGCGAATGGAGTAACATCATCCTCTATGGTTACTTTTATTATCTTTTCTGTACTGTTGCCGCATCCATCCATAGCACTAATGCTAATATCTGTTTCTCCAATCGGCAAATCTGGAACTATTGCTCCTTCAGTAATATCAATAATAATTGTCTCCACAAGCCCTTGGATAGGACCAGGAATAGAATAAGTAGCTATAATATGTTCTATATTTGAGCAGGCATCTTCCGCTAAGGCAGTTAGAAAAATATCCGCTCCGCATGTAAAAGAACTTGCTCCAGTAACGATATCATTTATGCCAAGAGTGGGACCTTCTGTATCTTTAATTTCAATAATCTGCCTGTGTGAAGTAGAAACGGTCGTACACCAATTGATTACAGTCCAATCTCTAAAAATCTTTTTGCCTATACCACAACTACTTACTTCAGTATCTTCATATAGATA
>JALZVN010000176.1 GCA_023299965.1 Saprospiraceae bacterium
GCAAAACAACCTGTTTCTTCATTTAATACGGAAAACACATATGTACCCACTTCGTCAACAAAGTAATCTTCATCAGTAGCTCCTGGAAGCAAAACAGCTTGATCTTGCTCGAACCAAAAGAATTCAATATTGTTGATATCATCAAAAATGGCATCCCACTCTCCTTCCAATAAAACACCATCTGTATTACAATCTAAAGGTTGAATAGGTAGAATATTTGCAGAAATATTATCTACATAAATAGTTGCTTCATCTCTAAGCCTACATGTTTCTGCGAATCTCAAATTATCAATGGCCAACAAATTACCTCCATTAAAAGGACAGACTGTTCGCAGGCAAATTTCTATTTCACCTGTAGTGGTTGCCGTAAAGGTTCTAATCATATCACTCCACACGCAAAACTCTAAATCGGATTCGTGTGGTTCCCCAATTACCGTATGTTGATTATTGTTTCCTTGTATTTCAAATTCTAATACTGGGATGCAGTAGCCTCCATTGATAGGTGGTGGTGGAACCTCTGGATCCATGCACGCATCCCCTATGCCATCGCCGTCTCTATCTTCCTGACCTGGATTGGGAAAATCCACACAGTTATCTTGCCAATCTAATACTCCATCGCCATCTGTATCATCAACCGAACAGGCTAGAGGATCTTGAGAAGGGTTAGCTACAAAAGGGCAATTATCTCTTCCATCTTCGATCCCATCTCCATCTGTGTCTGCAATACCATTAATCATACAAGGTGCACAATCCCCTGGATTCATTGTAGGGACGAGCGGGCAACAATCTTCTCCATTCACTAAGCCATCACCATCAAAATCTGCGCCTGGGTTATTTTCTATATCATCATTATCCGTGGGTCCCCCGTCCCCATTAGGATCATCAAATGTAATTTCTCCAACGGTAGCCACTTGCACACCAAAAGTATAGTCTCTGCCAATCTCTACCTGTACTCTAGTGCATATAATCCGATCTCTGTCCTCTCCTAGATTAAAAACGGCTATGTTGCCCCCTTGACCTGATGGCTCTTCACAGTTTGCAAATTGGAATCCACCATTAGCGGAATTGTTTGTAACTATGTAGGTACCGTCATCTTCCAAAGGTGGAATAAATGCAGGATCATCTCTTGGTGGTGGTGGACCATCGGGGTCTGGGGCCATCATAAGTGGTCCACGAACGTATTCAGATATAAAGCTAGTTTGATAATTGCCAAGAAAGCCTAAATTAAAATTATCTCCTGATCCGAAATCTCCATCCACTATCTGATTGTCACCAATCACGATACCTTCTAGTACAATGGTAGTCGTCTCCCCTACAAAATAGTCTTCCACTCGAAGATTGTCTTGAGCTATCACTCCATTGTCATCTGACCAGACCAACTGCAAAACATTGGCAGATGCCGTGCCCTGTAGGTCAACTGTACCTCCATTGGGATTGGTGCATAATTCTTGGAAGTAATTTCCAGCATTCACAAATTCACCATTGCAATTATTCAATTGAGCGAATCCTGTGGTCAAACAGGACAAAAAGAAGAAGAAGGTTAGACTCTTCTTGAGTGGAGAATTCATAAAATTTGTTTTCACTACTTGGTAACCATCTTATCCGTCATAAATCAAATGATACATAGTAATGTTAATTGTAAAAAGGTACATCCATTCGGAGTTATTGAATAAAAACCGAATATTGTGGTACAAAATAGCTGATATACAGATAAATAACTAGTAAACCTGACGTTTAAATAGTCTTCTATGCCAATATAGAAGGAAAATCAGCTAAAAACGCTGCATTATCAACTTAAGAAAAAGGGATTTTTTTTGCGAGAAGGATATGGAAGGGGCAAATGAGGTGACTGGAGCGATAGCGAAAGGAGGCTCATGTAGCCGTGTCTAGTCGACTTGGGAGACTAGATACCGAGCAGACTTGCGAGCCTGGAGGAGCCTGACCTTAGCACCTTTAGTCTAAGCTGGAAGCGCAAGACTAAAGGTGCTAAGGGCTCGCCCAAATGATATACCCAACGGAAAGTAGTTTGGAACTTTATGCTATTTATTTTGCCCACTATCTGCGTTAAGTATAAAAACTATATATATCTAATCAATAAGGGTAACATCTCCTTTAAATAGCTCTGTGGTGCCATCTGTGTACTCTACCAGTGCGTAATATACGTACACCCCTAATTGTACTTTTTCGTCTCTAAATCTACCATTCCAACCAGATAATTCTTCGTTTGGATTGAAGTTCTCATTTAAGAATACTTGATTACCCCAACGGTCATAGATCTGAAGGGAAAGCACCTGTGTCAAAACACCTGGCTTACTAAATAGGTAGAATGCATCATTGAATCCATCCTGATTGAAAGGTGAAAATGCATTTGGAATATAAACGCCTTGTTCAGTATCTACCCTTAGTACAATATTAGCAATAGCAGAGCAGCCATTCAAATTGATAATTTCAACCTGATATTCAATATTCGAGGTAGGCGAAACGGTTGGATTCAAGCAATCCATACAACTTAATCCTGCACTTGGCGTCCAAATAATTTGGCTGATCTCGTTTTCTGATAAATTAGTCTGTACATCCAGTTGCAGACTTTCTCCTAATAGCAAATCTGCACCTACAGGTAAGTTCACTGACACTGGTACAACATTAGGGATAACAAACACCATAGGAAGTTCACATCCGTTGGCATCCATAACAAGTACAGTATTGGTCGTACCAGGCAATAAGCCATCTAGACCATTAATATCTCCGAAAGTCTGACCATCATCTGTAGAATATAAATATGGTCCCTCACCTCCAATAACCTCAGCAAATAAGACGCTTCCTGTATCACCCACACAAGCGGGTGGAAATACATCTGCAATCAAATCGGTCGGCATATTGTCATTGAGCAATACTTCTACCTGTCTGTTAGTCGCACATCCGTTGATAGATGATATCGCTATCGCTGTGTAAGTCCCAGGTTCGGTAGCCGTCACAGAATTTGTGTTTGATATAGCAATTCCTTGCGGGTCAATCCATGTAATATCTACATCTGGACTCACTTCTACTATCGACAAGTCTCCATCAACTTGATCACAAGTCAGCGTAAATCCTGGGGCTAAATCTAAAGCTGGCTCTTCTTGATTGCTAAATACTTCAACAGAAAGAATATTGTCACAACCATTGAGATTGTCCAAAATTGATAGCTGATAAACACCTGCTCCATTCACCTGAATTTCATCAAGGTTCGGGTCAGAAATAATGCTTCCATTATCTGTAGACCATTCAAATATCAAGTCTGCGCTTGCAGATATATCTGTACTAAGCGTTACCGTCTCATTGACACAATCGATCATAGCTGGTGGCATAATACTCGCAAGTGGTAGAACTGAATTTTCGGTTACCAAAACGGAATCCGTTTGCACGCAATTGTTTTCGTTATTTGTGATTTCTAATATATAAAATCCTGACCCAGTAATTAATGGATTCAATGTGTTGTCTCCTGACACGATAGACCCCATAGAAGTAGACCATGCATAGGTGAACTCATCCCCCATAGAACTACCATCACCAGATAGGCTTTGCTCTTCGACAAGACAGTTCTGCTCTAGAGCAGGTTCAATCTCTACAGTTGGTAGATCTATATCTTCTAGTACTTCTACCTGAATCATGTTGGTACAATTGTTAGCAGGATTTGTCACTATGAGATTATAGATACCTGCGCTTCCAACCACAACATCTTCGCCATTCACAGCACTAAGGATTGTACCATCTGTGGAACTCCATTCATAGAGCAAGCCATTGAGTCCCGTTTGAGTATTGATCACTGACTGCGTATTATCGCAAGTAATAACTGCTGGCGCAATAAAGTCTAGTTCTGGTATTTCTATATTTGATGCAATGATAACAGATAAATTTGTTTCACAATTGCTCTGTGTATCTGTCACTAAAACAGTATAGCTTCCTTCTGCTGTAGCCACAATCTCCGGACTAGATGGATCACCATCTATAGTCCCGTCTATAGAAGTCCACTCGAAAATCAAATTTGGATTGTCGGTAGGAAAATCTACCGTAAGGGTACTTGTCAAATTTTCACAATCGAGAATGTTTGACATACCAAGACTTACATCTGGCACTTCCATATTGGCTGCTATATCAACTGAGAAGGTCTCGCTGCACATGTTGTCGAGATTGGTAATCAATAAGACATATGTCCCTGCAGCGTCTACTTCGATCTCCGATGTATTAGCTCCTCCTACGATACTCCCATCAAGTGTAGTCCACTCGTATTCTAAATTAGTAAC
>JALZVN010000177.1 GCA_023299965.1 Saprospiraceae bacterium
ATCAGTGGTATGTCAAAGAAGGCGACACCGTAAATGTTGGAGACACAATTGTAAAACTTACAGAAGCAAAAGCAGGGTATCTAGATCCTGACTTACTAGCTAACACTAAAGAACAGCAAGATGCAAAATTGAAATCTGTAGAGGCATACAGTGCAAAACAGAGATTTCTATCTGAGCAGTTAGCGGCTTTCAAATCATTACAAGCAACAAAAATGCAGCAACTAGAAATAAAGCAAAGGCAAATTGATATAGAAATAAGTTCAATCAATCAAGATAGAATAGCTGTGCATACTTATGCAGAAAATGCAGAAAACCAATTAGCAAGGATGCAGCAAATGTATGACAAAGGAATTAAGTCTTTGACAGATCTAGAAACTAAAAGGTTGTCTAATAGAGAAGCAGAGGCAAAATTAGTGTCTGTTGAAAACAAGCTAAATAAACTTGAAAATGATAAGCTCAATCTTGTACAGGAAAAAGGATTCGTACTTTCGGATTATAACCAGAAAGTAGCTAAGACTGAATCTGAGATACAGTCCACAAATTCGTATAGATATTCTCTTGAAGGAGAATCTAACAAATTACAATCAAAATACAACGAAATACAACAGAGGCAGAATGCGTACGTAATTACCTCGCCCATTAAAGGTAGGATAACAAAGATTCTAAAAAACGGAATAGGTGAATTTGTGAAAACACAAGAAGATATAGCTACTATAGTACCAACAGATTATCAACGTGCAGTAGAACTATATGTACAACCTGTAGATATGCCATTAGTAAGAGAAGGTAAGCAAGTACGATTGCAGTTTGATGGTTGGCCAGCGATTATATTTAGTGGATGGCCAGACAATTCATTTGGCACTTATTCTGGTGAAGTCTACGCCATAGATAATGATATAAGTGAAAATGGCAATTACAGAATAATTGTTATAGAAAATGATATAGAAAAAAGGTGGCCAGAACTAATTAGAATTGGATCAGGAGCTAAAGGCTTATTGCTTTTAAACGATGTGAAAGTATATTATGAATTATGGAGAAAGCTGAATGGCTTCCCTCCTGACTTTTATGAGCCAAATAAAACTAAAAAAGTTAAAAACAAGGCACCAATTAGAAAAGTTAAATAGATGAAATTTTACAGTAGAAAATTAATTAAACCAGGAGATCTAAATGCTAACAATACTTTGTTTGGTGGAGCATTGCTCAAATGGATAGACGAAGAAGCAGGCATTTATGCTATGACCAAACTTGACACTAAGCAAGTAGTTACCAAGTTTATCTCAGAAATAGATTTTGTAAATTCAGCAAAACAAGGGGATGTGATTGAAATAGGTTTAAAGTATAAAGATATTGGTCGTACTAGTATTACTTTTGGCTGTATCGTAAGAAATGTTTTCACAAAGAAAACGATAATCGCCATTGAAAAATTAGTATTTGTAAAAATTGATGATCAAGAAAATCCAGCCCCTCATAACAAAACTGTATTGACAATGGGTTCATATAATCAAGTTTCATGAATAAATATAAATTAAGTATCCTTTCATTACTTGCCTCATTGGTTTTCGTGACAAAATCTTGTGCCATTGACACTTTAAATTTAGAAACCTACTTGGAGACGGTTATAGAATATCATCCACTGATCTTGAAGGCAAATATAAATAGAGACATTGCGGAATTTAACGTTTTAAAAGGTAAGGGCGCGTTAGATCCAAAGATTTATTCTGACTTTGATCAAAAACAATTTGATGATATAGACTACTTCACAGTTTGGCAAACCGAAGTTAAAATACCCACTATATTACCAATAGATTTTTCAGTAGGATACGAACGAAATGAAGGGGTGTTTTTAAATCAAGAAAATAGTGTACCTAGAAATGGTCTAGTCTACGGAACTATTAATTTGAGCCTTTTGAGAGGTTTGCTTTTTGATGAACAGCGACACAATATTCAATCGGCTGAAGTAAAAGGGCTAAAAAGTCTTATAGAGCAAGAAATTGTTACTAGAGAAATTTTATTCCAAGCCATAAACACTTACTTGAACTGGGCTTCAAAAAATAATACAGTAGATATAAATCAAAGCTATCTACAATTGGTTAATGATAGGCATCAAAATGTAATCCAACTTTTTGAAAATGGTGACAGCCCCGCTATAGATACTTTAGAATCTAGGCTTAATATAAATTCAGCTGAAAAATTACTGCTAGATTCTCAAAATAAATTACTTAAAGCTAAACAGAAATTAAGCCTATTTATCTGGAATGCGAATGGGCAACCGTTACAGATTAACAACCGCATTCAACCTATGGCGATAGAACGATTAATTATCTATTTGGACAAACTATCTAATATTAACAATCCAAATTTTGGGAATGATCCACTTATTGCTAAAATAGATAACGAGATACTCTTTATATCCTTGGATAATCGTTTAGAAAAGGAAAATTTAAAACCGCAATTAGATTTAAAGTACAATACTATACTTAATGTGGGTAAAGATGATTTTGACCCTACGTTTACATTTAATGATTACAAATATGGTGTAACTTTTCAGTATCCAATCTTGAATCGTAAAACAAAAGGCCAAATAAAGCTTAATGAAGCGATAACAAGACAAAATGAATTAGACAAGGTAGAATATCTCGGGCAGTTGAATAATAAATTTGTCGGTCTAGTGTCTCAAGAAAGTATTCAAGACAACTTACTTGAAGTATCCGTAGAAAAATTAACTAATAGCCAACTATTATACGAAGCGGAGGTGCTTAAATTTAATCTTGGCGAATCTTCGATATTTCTACTTAATAGCAGAGAACGAAAATTACTTGAAGCTCAAATTGATCTTGTGAAGAGTTATCATTCCCTAGGAATGGTACTTAGTGAGTTGTATTATTTAAAATTAGGACAAGGATAGCATTATTTTTACTATTCTGAATACCTGACCTTCTTCTTTGCTATAAGATATAAGGTCGCTGTGTTTAAAATTCGCGAGTCCGCTAGGTAAAGGGAGGCACCTACTCAACCAACGCTATGTATATCTGTGTGTGTGTATGTGTGAATCCTAGACAAGCCCCATGACAGTGTGCGATAAGACCCCAGCTAGAGAAACGATTTTTGGAGGGTTCTCTAGAGTTGGCTTGTCTCATTGAAAAGTACTTAAAAGGAGATTGATAACAATAATGACTAGCTAATTAAATTACTTTCTCTTGCGTTTAAAATAAAAGATATTGGCTTTGCCAGACCTGCCTTCGTTACTAATATAAAGGTTTCCTTTGCGATCAAATACAATTCCTTCAGGTTGTCCATGTTGCTTGGGGTCTAAAAAGTAGAAGGCTAGTATTTCTTTATTCTCATCAATTATCAATAATATTTTCCCTCTATTTGCCAATACGTACAGATGGTTAGTGATGGGGTCAATCGCTAATCCGGATGGAGCAAACTTATCTATACGCGAATTAAAACTCCATTTTTGGAGTAGGCTGTTTCCTATATTGATTGGATTGAGCTTCTTTGATTCATTTTTTAAGTCAATCAACAAATATGGTTTTTTATCAAAAGATTGATTAGATAGATTAAAACTATAAATGCCTTTTTTTCCTTTATGTTTTTTG
>JALZVN010000178.1 GCA_023299965.1 Saprospiraceae bacterium
CAGCTCAAGAACTTAAGTTAACTGCTTCTGAGGGTGCTTGTTCTGTTACTCAATTCTGTGTAGCTGACGGTGGATCTCTTGATTTACAATACTGGGAAGGTGCTGACAACGATGAGCACTCATATAGTGTAATTAATTCTAATGGTGTAGCTCTTGCTGAAGGACCTGGACCATCTACTAATGTTAATACTGTAAAAGCTGATTGCAATATTGCATCATGCGATACGGAACTTGATTTAACTGTAAGAGTAACTTACGGAACAAACTCTGAATTCCTTTCTTGGGAGATTTATGATGGATTTGACAACGTTAACTGTCAAGGACCACAAGTATATGGTAACTTAGGAACTGCAGGTCTTCCTCCAGGATTCCAATTGGTAGAAACTGTTACTGTTGATGCATGTAATGAGTATACTGCTGTTTTATTTGACGGTGGAAACAATACTGGTAGCGGAGCTACTTTCGAATTGATAACTTCTGATATTGACTATGGTACTGAGATCGTTAATCCAATGGATGCATTCTTTGGTCAAAGCCAATTGCTTATCATCACAGGTGCTGACTTCGGTCCTACTGTAGGTGAAGCAAGAGTTTCATTTACTGTACCGTGTAAGCCAGCATGTGAAGATGCTTCTGATATTGCTGTTTTAGGTGACTGTTTCGCTGCTACTACTGTATTGCCTGTAGGAGTTGCAGAAATTTGTCCTGAATGCAACCACGGTTTAGGTTGTGCAATTACGGTTAGACATACTATCTTAACTGATGGTAATGCTGGTACTATTGCTTTCCAAGGTGCATTTATGTCTGTTGATGGATTAACTGAAGTTGACTATACTGCATTGAACGGATTCCAAATGTCTGCAGGATGTCACTCATATGTAACTGAATACCAATACTGTGATGGTTTAATAGTTAAGTGTACTGCTAACTATACTGTATATGTTGATCAGACTACAAACTTTGCTTGTAACGATAATGTAACTATTCCATTAGGTGTGCCAGATGGTAACCCATTGAACGGTGGATTTGCTCAAGCTCAAAATGATGATTTAGGAGAATGTGTAATCAGAGTAACTGCTGATTTATTAATCGAGGGTGGTGTTCCATCTACGCTTGCTTGTGAATTTTTCAACATCAACGATTTCTATGAAGTAATCATTCTTGATGAAAATGATCAACCATTAGTAACATTTAGTGATAGAGGTTTGCCATTAGATTCAAATGGTGCTGAAATAGCTCCAGGTTCAAATGTACAACCTGCTAACAACTTTGTTTCTTACAATGAAATTAAGGAAACATTGAAATATGTTGTTACTCACAAAATAACTGGTACTACTTGTTGGGGTGAATTAACAGTTGAAGATAAGAACGCGCCTATTATTTCAACGACTTCTTATGATGTAAACTGTAATGATCCAAACGCAATGGATGAGTTTTACTCTGAAACATTAACTGTTGGTTCAAGTGCTGCTACTGAATTCCCTGCTAACATCCAAGGTGGTGACGGTGGAAACCCAGGTAGATCAAACACTTATATTCCTTTCACTGTTGATTGTGGAAGATTAGGAACTGCTATTACTAATATTAACCTTGTAGTTGATATTACACATACTGACCCAGCTTCTGATCTTGGAATTGATTTCCATATTCCAACTGTATTGAACAATTCATTAGCTATGCCTTTCCCGAATGCAACTATCGCTATTCGTACACCAGGTGGAGTTAGTGCTGGAACAACAACATTTACTCCTGCTCCAAATGATACTCCTGCATTAGCAGCTTTATTAGGTGCAGACGCTAAGTTAATTCAGTCTGAAAAGAACGTTGATTTTATTTCTAACTCTTCAGGAGTTGGAGCTGGTGCTGAGCCACAAGGTTTTGGTAAGACATACTACATCAATGTATATGATGACGAAGATGCTGCAGCTGCTGATCCATTTGGTGACGGTACTGTAAACAGTGCTTCTATCATACTTACTGTTGGATACCCATTCCCATACGCTGCATTTGATTGTGCTTTGGATAATGTAGAATTGGTTTCTGAAATCGTTGAAGACGGATGTGATCTTCTTGCTGACTGGAACGGTGCTAGAATCGTGAGAGTATTTAGAGCAACTGATGCTTGTGGAAACGCAGCAAACGCTACTCAAATTGTAAATCTTAAGGCTCCAAGAATCGCTGATTTGACGTTGCCTACAGAAGATGTAACTATCGAGTGTGGAACAGAAACGTTTGATGCTAACGGTGCTATCGATCCTGCACAATCTGGAAGTCCAGTATTCTGTTGTGATGAAGTAACTGATGAAGATTTCTGTAAGCTTTCTATCTCTTTCGAAGACAACGTTCTTGAAAGCTGTGGAAACTCACTTAAGATCTTTAGAACTTGGTCTATTTTCAACTGGTGTAATCCTACTGCTCCTACGCAGTTGCAACAAATTATCGTTGTTGGAGATACTACTGCTCCTATGGTTAACGGAGGTACTACTATTACTGTAGATGCTAACGCTAACTGTGAAGGTGACTTAGCTCTTGATAACTTAGACATTACTGATGGTTGTTCTGCTGTAACTGCTGTTAGATTTGTATACCAGACAGGTTCTGTTTATTTAGGAACTGGTGCTGAGCAAATTATTGATTTATTAGCTGGTGAAATGGTAGAAGGACTTCCAATCGGAAGTACTACTGGTGTAATCATCGCTACTGATGAATGTGGTAACACAAGTGAGACTGATGCTACTATAAACGTTGTTGATAACTCTAATCCTACTGCTATTTGTGATGATGGATTAATCATCTCTTTAAATGGTAATGGTGAAGCTAGAGTATTTGCTACTGATCTTGATGAAGGATCAAATGATAACTGTTCTGACGTAACTGTTGAAATTAGATCACTAGGTGCTTTAGGTGCTGGTTTTGGTGAGTTTGCTGATTTTGATTGTTCTGATTTAGGTACAGTAAGAGTTGAATTATTGGTAACTGATGCTGCAGGTAATACTAACCTTTGTTGGTCTGACCTATTGGTTGAAGATCCAATCGGACCTGCAATCGTTTGTAAGGATGATGTTACATTAACTTGTGATGAAGCTTTACACGCTGATGATGTATTCTCTGCTCCAGATGCTACTGATAACTGTGGTTTCTCTATTGAGGCAGGTGATATCATTACGCAAGAACTTCCAAACTGTGGACAGATTTTAAGACAATCTTGGACTGTTACTGATGGTTCTGATAAGACTAATGATGCTTCTTGTACTCAAACAGTAACTCTTGTTCACGTATCTGACTTTATTGTTCAGTTCCCAGCAGATCAAGAATTTGATAACTGTGAATTAGGTAATATCGCTGGTCCTATCGTTACAGAAGACGACTGTGAAAACATCGGAATCTCTGTAGAAGATAGAGTATTTGTACAGGTTGACGATGCTTGTTATAAGATCGAAAGAACTTATACTATCATAAACCACTGTATTGTTGAGAACCCATCTAACGGTGTGTTCACTGACCTTGGTACTCCGTTACCAATACCAAGAACATTTAGAGATGATGATGGATTCTTCCAGTATACTCAAATCATCAAAGTTCAAGATAACGTTGCACCAACTGTTAACTTTACTGCTCCAGACCCATGTGATTTCACAGCTGGTTGTGAAGGTGAGTTAATTTTGACTGCTACAGGAGAAGACGATTGTGCTGATTTAGCTGATTTGAGTTTCTCTTACAAGATTGATGCTTTCTCTGACGGATCTATTGATATCGAAGGTGAAGGAGACGATGCTTCAGGAATTTACCCATACGGTGATCACATCATCAAGTGGATCGTTACTGATGGTTGTGGAAACGTAACAGCTGAGGAATTCCCATTCTCTATCAGAGATTGCAAGAATCCTACTCCAATTGCTGATGGTCTTAACACTGTAGTAATGAACGACGGTGGATGTGTAAACATCTCTGCTGCTCACTTACTTAAGAAGGCTGAAGATAACTGTACTGAAAGAACAGACGAAGAGTGGTTAGCAAATGCAAGAATTAGAATCGAAGGTTCTGGTGCTGCTTTAGCTACTTCTATCGACGTTTGTTGTGGTGACGTAGTTAACGGAGGAGTTAACGTTGAAGTATGGGTAGAGGATGAAGCTGGAAACGCTGATTTCGTTCTTGTATTTGTTGAAGTACAGGATAACCTAGGATCTTGCCCAGATAATGGTCAAGGATCTAGTCTTGTACAAGGTACAACTGCTACTGAGTTTGGTAACGTGGTTGATGAGGTTGTTGTAAATGTAGACGGAGCTATCGTTATGACTGACGCTAGTGGTGTTTACTCTACAAATGTTCCTGTTGATCAGATGAATAACATTACTCCTGAGAAGTTGGATGAGGTTACTGAAGGTATTTCTACTTTCGATCTAGTATTAATGGCTAATCACGTATTACAGATTAATTCATTGACTACTCCTTACCAGCACATTGCTGCTGATGTAAATGCAGATGGTTCAATTGATATCTTTGATATGGTTGAATTGAGAGAGTTGATCTTATTCTCTATCACTGAATTCCCAAGTAATACTTCTTGGAGATTTGTTGATGCTGATTATACATTCTTGAATCCTACTACTCCTTGGAATGAGGCATACCCACAGTACTTGGACGTAATGTCTGATGTGAATCGTGAAAACGAAGATTTCGTAGCTGTTAAGATCGGTGATCTTGATGGTGATGCTAAAGATGCTTTGACAACTTTAACTGAGAGATCTTTCCCAACTACATTGGCAATGAACATTGATGATGTTGAATTGACAGCTGGTAACACATACAAAGTTGACTTCAGAGCTTCTGATTTCAATGAGATCACTGGATACCAGTTCACAATGAACTTTGACCAAAATGCTGCTGACTTTATTTCAGTAGAGGCAGGCGCATTAAATGTAGACGAAAGCAACTTTGGATTTGCAATGCTTGATGAAGGATTTATTACTACTTCTTTCACTGAAATGGGTAGAAGCATATCTGTAAATGATGATGAGGTATTATTCTCTATCAACATTGCAGCTAACGCTAATGCTACATTACACAACGTATTAAGCTTAACTAACCAATACACATTGGCTGAAGCTTATAACGCTGAAAGTGAAGTAAGTGATGTAAATCTAGTATTCAACAATGCTGGTTTAATTACTACTACAGGTGGTGATTTCGAATTGTTCCAGAACAAGCCAAACCCATTCAATGAAACTTCATTGATCGGATTTAACTTGCCTGAAGCAACTACTGCTACATTGAGAATTTACGATGTATCTGGTAAGAACTTGAAAGTAATTACTATGGACGCTGCAAGAGGTTACAACCAGGTTAATATTAACCGTAACGAGCTTGGTGCTGCTGGAGTACTTTACTATCAGTTAGATACTGATACTGATTCTGCTGTTAAGAAGATGATTATCTTAGAATAATTATATAGGTAGTACGGAGTTTTACTCCGTACTATCCTTTTTTTAAGCAGTTGAAAGACTCAATTAAAGAGCCTTTTTATCATTCATGATAAAAAGGCTCTTTTTTTATTTAGAGTACTTAAAGACGATTTATAGTCGTAGTGATTTCGTAATATATGTTCGCTTGTCGATCTATTTACCGTAACCTATTAAACCCGCAATTTGATCACAAATCGCAACTTAAAAACATCATATATACCCTTATTAATATTCAAATTATAGATAAATAATATATAATTATCCTGTTATATGATGTCACAATTCATTATGTAATCATCATATTAAGGTTTGCTAAATATCACATCTTGTCGCCGAACACCAGAAGTATGATCGTATCCACGATTTTCTGGATTACCATTCTAAATTGAAATGGTTTTAAAGGCTTGAGACCCTTCTTGATAAAATTTACCCTTTTACGTATTTGAACTTTGTAGACCTCAATCGAGGTATGTCAATCGCATGCTAGCTTTTGTGCCGCATGGATTAATGATTTGCCCCCCTTTTATTCATTTGGGTAATGGATGTTCATTGCCCTTACTTTAAACATTTTATTAATCTAATTAATTTATTATGATGTACACTAACGTTCACGGGCTACACAGATTAAATCTATTTTCTCTAAAATGCTCAAAAGCCTTTTGCGTAAAAGCAGTAATGATGTTGCAAATTATTTTTGCATCTTCATTCTTAAATGCGCAATGTGATTTTCCCACTTTTACTCCTTCTTGCACGAACTTAGCAACACTAGAATCTGCTGAAGCGGATTTGACTAATTTAGTCTGTGATGGTTCTGCTTCTATGGCTATCGATGTATCTGCAGGTGGACTGTATAGAATCGTTGTGGCAGATGGAAATAACTATTCATTTTCTCTAGTACCATCAGGAAATAACACAGCAGATCCTATTTTTCCTGGTACAATGAATCTATTTCACACTCAAGCTCAAACGGCTCCTGCTGCTGCTACCTCTGGACCAGTGGCAGCTTCTGCTGGAATGACTCCCACGACTTTGAGCTACCTTGTTAATCCAAGTGAAGATAATGAGTTATTTCTAGCTGTTTTTGACAAATCTTGTGCTGGCAACTGGAAGGATTATACACTTACTATTACTTGTACTACTTGCGCTATATCTACAGTTGCAAGGCAGCATATTGCGGCGAATCAAGCTGGATGCTTGTCCGCTGCAGCTACCTTTGCAGCACCCGTAGTTTCAGGACCTTGTGATAATGCTACCATGAGTATTTCAAATACCGGAGGTACAAATGCAACTTTAGTAAATGGTGTAGTTACACTACCAGAAGGGTTGGCTGCTAATATTTATACTATTGAATTTACAGTAAATAATTGTAGTAGTGCACCGCTTAGAAGTACAACAGATGTAGTAGTGGAGCCTAGCTCTAGTTGCCACGCAAGTAACATAACTTTGAGTACACAGTGTACGACGCAAATATCACCCTCTGTAGTTTTGTCTAACCAATGTGCTGCAGATGATCAGTATACTGTGTTTATCGATGGCGTAATGGCTACCTCTGTGACAGCTGCTGGTACATATAATGTATCTGTAAATTATACACCTACCACGGCAGCAGGAGATCCAGATTTATCTAATCCATTTTACAATAAAAATTTATGTTGGCAGACGGTGACGTTTGAAGATAAGACGGGACCTATGTGCAATTTAGCAACAGAAGATCTTGAGTATAATTTTGTTTGCGGTTTTGATGGAGTTACCGCTACTCCTACGTTTACGGATTGTTCAGGAACGATTACTCCTAGTGCAGTATTAGAGACTGTGATTGGAAACTTTGGTGAAATTACTGGTATCACAAATGGAAATAATAACCTTTTAGATGATTTCGATCCAGTAACCAACACTTTGGAATTTATGGGAATGGATATTCCTGCTCCTACAGAAGCAGAAGCAGGTATTCTAAGTAATATGGTCAATATGTTTTCTTTAGAGCGTATCATAAAAAGGACATTCTCGGCAACAGATGGTGCTAACGTAGGTACATCTTGTGAACAGTTTATTTATATCTGGAGACCAACCATCATTAGAGAACCTAATGAGGCTAGGTTGACTTGTAATTCAGAAACCACTACAGTTGCTTTGGCAAGCTTTGATCCTCAACTAGTGCCTCATTATTTAAATCCTCTTTTTGATGGTATGAATGACACCAGTACAGATAATGATTTTCAGACTACAAATATAGCGGAGATGGGTTTTAGCTCTACCTTAGTAGATGATAATGGCAATGCCCAATTCGTAAGCTTGATAGGAAGTGGTGATAGTGTTTGTAATTTTACTACAACTAATACTGATGATCCTACTATCGATGCATGTGGAAGTACTACTACGTTTGTTAGAAGATATTCTGTATTGGATTGTTGTAGTGCAGCATTATTGTTAGATAATGTATCTCAATTAGTTACTACAGTAGATAATATAGCACCTACTTTTTCTCCTAAATCAGCAGGGAGTCTTGGTACAATTACCAATCCTGAAGTAATAGAAATATCATCTAGTGATGTGTGTACAGCTACTTTTGATTTCAATACCATTCGACCAACAGCTACTGATGTATGTAGCGAACCTGTTACTTACAATGTATCCTTCTTTGGTTTAGCATCTGATTTTTCAGGAGCAGGTACTTTTATCACAAGTGGTTTAAATCCTACTTTAGATAAAGGTAACTATAGAGCTGATCTTACGGCAACAGATGCTTGTGGAAATATTTCTATAGTTTGCCCAGTATTTTTACAGGTAGACGATAATATTGTTCCTTCTGTTATTTGTAGGGATATTTCGGTTTCTGTAGATAGTAATGGTAATGCTTCAGTATGTGCAAGTATGCTTTCGTCAGCAAACGATAACTGCGGTATGATTACAAATCTGCAAGTGAAGAAAATGGGGGACCCTGCTGATGCGTTTGCGGATTGTGTCAATATCAACTGTTCAGACGCAACAGCAGACGCAAACGGCGATCAAGTTGTATTGCTTGAATATAGAGCTACAGATGCTTGTGGAAACACAAATGTAATCGTGTGCCCAGCCATGATAGAAATCAGCGCAGCACCTAGGTTTACTTGTCCTCCGACAGTATCAGTAGAATGTGTCGATTTCAACCCCTTGTCTACAGATGATATTAATGGGGTAGGACCAACCATTGGTGGTCAATGTGGTCAAATGTTTACTACTAGCTTTACCGATGCAGCGATGCAGCCTGGTGTATGTGCAGGTAGCGGAATAATTTTACGTACATATGATCTGGCATTGAATGGCAATACTATGGCAAGTTGCACACAGACCATAAATATTACCAATACATCAGCTCCAGTATTTGGGATGATAACTTCTCCTATAAATGCTGAGTGTGATAATATTCCTAATGGGTCTGCTATTGTAGCTTCGAATGCTTGTCAAGAAGGTACACCAGCAACGGTTACGTTTACAGATGTAAGAACGGATGGATCGTGTACAGATGAATTTACAATCACTAGAACTTTTACCGCGACTGATGACTGTGGTAATATGGCTACAACTACCCAAGTAATAAATGTTTCTGATAGCACAGCACCTTCCTTTGATGTTATTCCAAGTGACATTAGTGTTGACTGTAATAATGTCCCTGCTGCCGTTGCGATAACTGCTGTTGATAACTGTGATTCAGATGTAACAGTTACAGTTTCGGATAGCGCACCTATGGCAAATGCCTGTCCAAATGATAACTTATTTATCAGAACATTTACTGCTGTTGATAATTGTGGAAATATGACCGTGCATACTCAAAACATTACTGTTCAAGCAGTACCTATATTAGTTGAGTTTGCACCTGACGCGACTCTTAATTGTGACCAGATGGATGCGTTTGAGTTCACACCTCCTACGATTACAGAACCTGGATGTCTCCCAACGAACCCTGTAATTTCAGGACCTGTCATTCAGACGAGTATGATGGATGCTAATAATAACGTGACGGTAACTGGTACATTCACAGTGACTGACGATTGCGGAATAAACACATCGGGAACGACTACGATTACATTTACGGGCTGCTGCCCAGAACTAAATATCAATATCGTTAGAATCGATAATTCATGTAATAATGGAATAGGTGATGTTACAGTGATTACAAATTCGACTGTGCCGATGAGTAATATCGTCTTTAGATTGATAAACTCGACTGCAAATCCAGAAGTCATAGTTGGAGAAATGATAGGAAATAATGTATTCTCTATTTCTCAAGCTCCAGATGAGTTCATAGCCTATAGAGCAGAAGTATTTGAAGTTGGAAATGAACCTCCTAGTAGTTGTCCAATCGAAAATGCGACATTTGGATTTGGTTGTTCGAATAACCGTATTGCTGGAAGAATTTTTAATGAAGAATTTGTTTCCATAGAAAATGTAGAGGTTGAACTAATGAACACAGAGATCCCTATGAGCATGACTAATACTGATGGAATATATAGTTTTGAAGAATTGACAGGTCAAGAATACACTGTGACAGCAAGTAAAGAAAATGATCCAACCAATGGTATCTCTACATTTGATCTAGTAGTGATGGCGCAGCACGTTTTGGGTATCCAAAAACTATCTACGCCTTATAAACTGATCGCTGCAGATGTAAATATGGATGAGACTATTGACGTATTTGATATGCTAGAATTGAGAGAATTGATTCTATTCTCCATTCACGATTTTACAGTTAATAACTCTTGGAGATTTATTGACGCAAGCTACGAATTTCCGGACCCAAGAAATCCATGGTTAGAGACCATCCCAACATCGAGGACTATGGACTTGGACAACGAAGACGCTGTTGTAGATTTTATTGCAGTTAAGATCGGAGACATGGATTGTTCAGCACAGACTAAGAACAATGTTAATTCTTTGGAAGAGAGAACAAATCAGACATTTGTGTTAACGGCAACGAATCAGACCGTCAAAGCAGGAACTCAGTTTGAAGTATCTTTAAATCTAACAGAAGATATTGCTTTAAGCGCTGCACAGTTTACTTTAAACTTTGATGCAACGAAGGCAGTTTTTAATAACCTGACTTCGGAAATCTTAGGACTGAAGAAAAACAACATTAATGAGATGTATGTTGATCAAGGCTTGGTACCATTTGCATGGTATACACAATCACAAAAGAATCTGGATGCGGATGCTAATCTTGTATTGACTTTTACCGCTATTCAGGATTTGACGGTAGCAGATCTTTTTGATATTGACTCTGAGTTAACTGCGGCTGCTGCTTTTGCTTCAGATGGTACCCAGTATGATATTCAATTAAACATACAAGATCAAGATCTGGACATAAGCCTTTCTATTGCTTTGCACCAAAATCAACCTAATCCTTTCAAAGGGGAAACCGTTATAGGATTTGAATTGCCAAGTGCGCAGCCAATCTCTATCACTATTTTTGATATTGATGGAAAGTTGCTTTACACTCGTGCTCTGGAAGGCGCAGCAGGATACAATACTCTAGCATTGTCAGCAGATGATATTGCTCAATCAGGAGTGCTATTTTATCAGCTCAATACTAGTGACTACTCTGTAACGAAGAAGATGATTGTTTTGGATTAATTCATTCGAAATAAGAAAATACAATGGTATAACAGTCCTGGCTCATCTTGAGTCAGGACTGTTTTTGTTAATGTGTGCACAGTAGTTTGTTCGTTTGGGCGGTCCACACTAGCCTGACTTCTGGGCTATACGCTATGTGGCCAGGCTATTCAGCACTCCACCTTCGTTTCGGTCCTATTAGCCTCCCGCCGACTATACGCAGGACGCCTCACTCCCAGACTTTCGTTATCACTACTGTCTGTACGATTGGCTGCTTACTATCCTTACCGCAAAAATACCTAAGTAGGAAGATTTTTTTTGGACAAGCGCTGAGAAAGGGTATAGAAAATGCAGCAAATAATAGCTAAAAATGTGAATTACTAAATCAATTGCTGCATTTTTCTATAGTCCGGAGGACTGAGGTGAATACCGAATCCTGTATCATAGCGACGCTTGGTGATCGACAAGTTAAAGACTAGAATAAAAAGGATGATCCTATTGGTCGGTCATCAAGGGATGGCCCCAAACCTCCTTTCGAAGTGTTAAAAAATACCCCTTTTATGGTATAAAATATATTACATAAAACACTATATTTGCGTCGCAATCAAGAGATTGTAAGTTGTATAAACTTTTTAGCAGAAGCTCACACAACAATCTTTTTAATCCCTTTTTTCCCAATTCCGATTTTATGCTGGTAACAGTATATCCTGAACATTTTTTGTTACCAACAGATTATTTCCCACGACATTTCACTAATAGTGCTGTCTTTTGGTACTAAATCAATTGCTTGAACTTATATAAAGCATTGATAAAAGTGGCTCATTCGTAATGGTGAGCCACTTTTTTTT
>JALZVN010000179.1 GCA_023299965.1 Saprospiraceae bacterium
GAGCATTAACGTCAAGGACGTTCGACAGAAAAAAAGCTAGTTCCTAGCAGCTAGAACCTTGCTGCTTTTTTCAAAAATTGTTTGCTTGGATAAAAACAAGAGTCAATGCTTTTTCTTTTTTTTTCACAAATCCCTAACACCTAAAACCTAATACCTAGTATCTTAGCGTTTCAAAGAAAACGCACAATGAACAAACCAATCATAAGTGGTATCCAGCAAGTAGGTATCGGAGTAAGTCAAGTAAAAGAAGCTTTTGCATGGTATCGCAAGCATCTAGGCATGGACATACCCATGTTTGATGAGGCAGCAGAGGCGGGATTAATGCTTCCCTATACCGGTGGAGAACCAAGGAGTCGCCACGCGATCTTAGCACTTAATCTACAAAGTGGCGGAGGTATGGAAATCTGGCAATATACCAGTCGTACACCCGTGGGTCCGGAGGTTGCTCCCCTACTCGGAGATTTGGGTATATATATCGCCAAGATAAAAAGTAAGGATGTCAAGGCTACTTATCAATTCTTGAAAGACAAAGGAGTCAACTTGCTACAAGAAGTAACAAGTACTCCAGAGGGATTGGATCACTTCTATTTTAAAGATCCATATAACAACGTATTTGAGGTGGTGCCTGCACAGGATTGGTTTGCTAAGACTAGCTTTACTACGGGTGGTATATTTGGTTGTGTGATGGGTGTCAGTGATATAGACAAATCTATTGGCTTGTATAAAGACGTCCTTGGCTATGATGTAGTTGTTTATGATAAGCAAGATACCTTCGCAGATATGCAAGGCGTACCTGGTGGAGAACGCAAATGTCGAAGGGTTCTACTTCGTCATCAAGCGGCTCGTAAGGGTGCTTTCAGTCGAATGCTTGGGGCAAGTGAAATAGAACTCGTACAAGCGCTTGATACTCCTGTGAAGAAGATTTTTGAAAATCGCCTCTGGGGAGATTTAGGATACATCCACTTGTGTTTTGACATTGCGGACATGCCTGCTTTAGAAGTGATGTGCAATGAACACGGCTACCCTTTCACCGTAGACAGTCGTTCTGATGAAAAGAGCAAGGACAGTTTCGATATGGGAGAAGCAGCAGGTCACTTTACGTATATCGAAGATCCAGATGGCACTTTGATTGAATTTGTAGAAGCGCATAAGATTCCTATCCTTAAGAAAATCGGCTGGTATCTAGATCTCAAGAAAAGAGATCGCTCGAAGGCTTTGCCCAACTGGATGTTGAAGACGCTGGGTTTTGGGAGAGTGAAGGATTGAGGACGCTCTTGAGTCCAAATGCTAATAACAATTTCCGACCGATGAAAGACATACTAGATTTTGACCCAGATAAGAAAGCCGAAAAGAAAATCAGCAGTCGCGCAAAGACTATCTCTGCTGGTGCCTTGGTAATCATGTTTGTAGGTAGTATTCTTCAAACAAAATATCTAACTGTGCTAGGTGCTCGAGCAAGTGTCACTCAGTTAATGTTTACCGCATTAATTTTTGTAGTCTTCTACGTTGGAGTGAGTATCATCTTTGATCTATTGTCTAGAATATTTTTTCGGAAGAATAGAAGTAAAATTTTCTCGATTGAATTCATCTTGAAAAATATAAATTCTGCTTTTGCAATATGGCTTATTCTAAACCTAATAGTTGTTTCAGATAAGTTCCTATCTTAGACTTAGAACATATTAATACTAACCTACGAAAGTAAGATTGGCATATCCCAAGATTAATCAACCTACACTTTAATGAACGATAATAAGGGTGTTGACCTAGGCAATACTTTAATACCATTTGAAATTTAAAATGACGCATATATTTTGATTCAAAAAAAACTCTTCGCTCGCCCGCCGGCATAGACAGGTTAATAATGCTCCTAATAGCTAAGGCTATTATTGCGTTTTTCGTCTCGATCTTAATCATGTCTATCTAAAATCTTACTCGCCTTTTTAAACTACAAATGGTATTAATCAGATCAACAATAACCATCACGAGATTTTGACATGTATTATTTCATACTTGCTAAAATCGATAATTTAACTTAATTTTACACTATACAGACTTGATAAAGCCTCTTTCTTTTAGAAACGTAATCAAGTAGAAGATTAAAAGAGAATTCATTTATTTGAATTCTCTTTTTTTTATGGGTATCAATCTTTTAATTCACACTACCCTTTCTCCACCAGATACGCCTCTCCCATTTCTTTTAGACAATCCATCACAGAGTGATATTCCAACCCAAAAGCATCCAGTGATTTCTGATTGCTATATTGAATATCCGTACTGGAGTTATGCGCCGTCTCTTTGGTGACCTTTGGAGATGAACCCGTGAGTAGGCTTTTTGCTTTTTCAAAACGCCACGCCATGCCTTTCAAAAGGGAGTTTACTTTTATCGAAGGATGAGGTTTTTGAATAGTATCTGCGATGGCATTAAATATTTTACGATAGGGAAGATTTTGCCCGTTGAGCAAAAAACGTTCGTTGATGATCTCGCTCTGCATGAGTACATACATGTAGGAGACCACATCCTGCACCGTGACAAAACCAGTAGAGCCCGTAGGATAAAACTTTAACCCTTGGTCGACGATTTTGAAAAATCTACCCGTGCCTTTATTCCAAAATCCTTTTCCAAATATGACACTAGGGTTTACTATAGCTACAGGCAATCCCTCTGTAGACCCTCGCCAGACTTCCATTTCAGCTTGATACTTACTTTGTGCATAGCGCGTATTCCAGTCGCTGTCTTGCCATTCGGTTTTTTCATCCGCTTGCTTGAGTGTTTCATTTCTTCCAATAGCCGCAATAGAACTGACGTGCAA
This sequence comes from Saprospiraceae bacterium, assembly GCA_023299965.1. GTDB lineage: Bacteria > Bacteroidota > Bacteroidia > Chitinophagales > Saprospiraceae > JALZVN01. Next base: position 2,811 of record JALZVN010000179.1, read on the forward strand.
AAACTTTTCGACACCAAGCTCCATAGCAGTGTTCACCATATTCGCAGTTCCTTCTATATTGATGCGATCCATCTGTTCATACTCGCGAGGATCGAAAGATACGATAGCCGCACAATGATATACCTGAGCGGTGTCCTGCATGACTTGCTCCAAGGTCAAGACGTCGAGGATATCTCCTTCGACCCAGTTTACCTTACCTTCCAAGTCCGCCACCAAGCGCATATCACTTGAGGTGCGCTTCAAGGCAAAAATATTGGTATGTCCCTTTTGTACCAAGTAATGCAGCAGATGAGAACCCACCAATCCCGTACCGCCTGTAACAAATATCTTTTTATTATGGGTCATAAAATTTAAGACTTGGAGTATAAATTATGATCTGGGTCAAGCCACCTGATATAAAAAACAGAATCGATAATAAATCCATGAACTCTTCCATACTCATTTGCACTTAATTCAAACTGATAAGGAACATGAACAATCTGATCTTCTTGTGGTAATCCAAATGAATCCTCTGTAGTCCCATTCCAATCAATTGGATGTGAACGTAAGGATTTACTTCTATTCGAATAAAACTGCTGAACGGATAGACGAGATAATTCTTTTAGTCTTTCAATTAATGTAGTGAAATAGTCCGCATTCCAAGAATAAGGCTCAAACTTTCCATCAACACTAATGAAATATTTAAATGAAAAACTAATTAGGGAATTAAAATCAATCTTAAGCGAATCTTTAGCTCTACTTATTTCAGATTTTTGAAGATGCTTTGGTTTTGTGAATTTCTTAGCCACAAACGAACTGCTTGTAATAATCAATCATTGATGCCTCTGTAATTACATTTTCAGATGGCATGTCTGGCGAAAGGTCTCCTCTCGCAATAATCCATGGATCTTCTAAATGTGTCATTTTTTCCAATTCAAAAGCAGTTAAACCAAAATATTCATTAACAACATCATTTAATAGCTCACATTGTTGTTGCTCAACAATGCTTTCACAAAAATGATTAATGAACTCTTGACTTAATTCAGACTTAATTATTGGTTTCCATCCAAATGATCGGAATTCTCTATACGTCTCTGGCAATACTGGACCATGCACCCACGCTTGAAAATCTCCATCAATTAACTTTTCTCCAAAATAAGCCAAATGCCAAGCCTGTGCATAATAAAGGAGTTTCTGTAACTTAAGATTAGATATTAGATTGCCCGTCTCATTAGATAAGCTAATGAAGTAATTAGATAAATTGATATGTGTTGTACGCTTTAGCATAGTAGATACTATAAAGATAACTAAAATTCAAAATAATAGTTCCATAAATAACCTTTTAGAAATGTTAATTTCCTAATCCTACTTCTTTCGGAAAGCGTTACAAATATCTTCTTATTCATGCTAACTGTTATGGAAGGTGTAAAACCCCATTTATAGTGTCCTCACTTGCGCCAGTGGCAGAAGCAAAACTATTTGGTTTTTTGTTTAAAAATAAATACCCGCAAAGTGCCATCAAAATAGATTCTTTATGCTGTATAATGTCGTCATTGGG
>JALZVN010000180.1 GCA_023299965.1 Saprospiraceae bacterium
AAGAGTACTGCCTGCGGTCGGCAGGTTGATTATTTGTATCAAAATATATGCGTCATTTTCAACTTCAAACGGTATAAGACAATTATAAATTTCAAAGGGTATGATCAAAAAAAAAGAGGAGACACATATGCATGCATCTCCTCCTTTTATCCAAAGTGTGTCTTACAATTACTTTTGTATGGTCACCTTGTGTGTAGCAAACTCATTGCCTATCAATACCTTCACTAGGTATAAACCGCTTGGTAAATTCGAGATATCCATTTGCTCTATATTGGCATTTACACGTCCATTTACCTGCTGCGTTTGAATCAAGCTTCCTTGAATACTGTAGAGCTCTACTCGAGCGTCATCGCCCGATGGATTAGTATAGTTGATGTTCAACTGGTCCTTTGCCGGATTTGGTGATACACCTAATTCAAAAGCATCTGTTAGGGTTTCTGTACTCGTTAGATTTCTCTGACCGATACCATACCAAGTACCCCATCTTGCGTTTTCAATAAATATGAAGGCGTCTCCGTTGGTCGCATTGATACGATCTGAATTTATGTCAACAACTCCGATCACCTCCGCTCCATTATTTGTAGCATCAAATATCACTGCAGCATCATCGATACTATAGTTAGGGTAATTTAAAACACTATTTGAAAAGATGGCTTGCGCGCTCGTTTCTCCTGTTTCTACATTGACAGCAAATATATTAGCATCTCCTTCCTCATCTATAAAGTCAAAGGTGACAATAAAGTCTGCTTCTTTAGCAAAAGAAGGATTACCTATACTAGTGTTCTCAGGGATTTGATTGAACAACTTAGAGATGTTGTTATCGTTCGATACAAAGTTGTTGGTATTATTATTCCATACTTGCATAAATCCGATATCCCAATAGTTGATAAATTGTCCAAAATCTGCACCTACTATTTCTGAATTGGCATCATACATTAAGAATTCTCCCGAGTAATCAAATTCCATCACATCTGCAAAAAGTACATCACCAGTCGATACACCTGTTGTAAAGGTTGGGTTAAATAAGGAATAAAAATTCTGTGTTTGCGAAGCGAAATCAAAAACTAAAATTTCCGGTGCAGTTTGATCTGCCACTAAGGCGATTCTAGAACCGTCTTTTGCGATGACTATATTTCTCCAAACAGGGTCGTCTATCAATACGCGCTCCTCTAGTTCTAAGCTACCTGAAGTGTAATCGAGTACTATTAAATGTGCTCTTCTGTCTGTGCCGATAAATACGATAGCAGTGCCATCATCGGTTATACTCGGCTTGCTCAATTGATCTGTACTAGAAATCTGTATAGGGTTTTCTAGGTTAGAAGATTGTGCGATAAATAGGTTTGACAATTGAGGGTCAGAAAATAGGACGAAGTCAGTTCCTGTATTGGTGTCTAACTCATCTTGCGTATCGGTCCCTGTATTTGTACCTGTACTGCTTCCGATGCCGACTTCATTAAACCCTTGCTGCACAGCTGCAAGTTGTGCCGAACCATTCCCAAATAAATCTATAGCAGAACGTTCCGCTGCAATTCTCAAATCAATAAATTGAGACGAACGAACTAGATATTGAGTCAAGGCGCGATAGAAAATATCTTCTGCATTACTTTTTCCAATATTAATAGCGATTCTATAATATGCATGGTTTGTGATACCACTATTGATATGAACACCACCATTATCTCCTTGAGGAGTGTTTGGTAAATTCTGAAATTCATTCATATGTCTAGGCTGCCATCCTGGATCGTTGAGGCTATTTCCCCCATTATTTGGATCTTGTAAATCACGCAAAGCACCACTTGGGAAGAATTGCGTATTCACTACGTCTTCACCTATTTTCCAATCGTTACGATCAATCATAGCACCGAAGATATCTGCAAAACTTTCATTCATCGCACCAGATTGATTTTCATAAACCAAGTTGGCAGTAGTTTGTACTACACCATGAGACATCTCATGTCCAGCTACATCTAAAGATCTCGCCAAAGGCTGAAAAGCAGATCCTCCATTACCATAAAAGATGGCACTGCCATTCCAGTATGCATTCTCCATGCTTCCTCCATTACGTTCACTTACATTCACGAAGGTCACGATATTTCCACCTGATCCGTTGATAGAGTTTCTTTGATGCACCTCATTAAAATAAGTATACGCTTCACCTCCGTTGAAGTGGCCAGACACTTCGGTTGCATCGTTCCAGCTAGAACTTCCATTTCTACTATGATCAAAATCAAAGTTGTTTGTTTCTGGAGAAGTATTCATAGCATCCAGTGTCCAAATAGAACCTACTGGTTCATTAGGCATATTGGATTGACTTGCATTAAACATCGGTCTAGAGGCATCCGCTAGTACAAACGTACCGCCAGATTCATATCCATTGATCGTACGTGTTACGCCTAGCAAATCTCTTCCTTGACCAGTAAATGGACCTACCATTGCATCAGATGAAATATCAATATCCCAATCTTTTTTTGTTGGATTGTGTACACTACACGTATGTCCAGCGTCTGTATTATGCTCACCATGCTCACCAAAATCGTGGTTATGAAGCGAACAACTACTCTTTAGGTTTTTGTATATCTCGCCGGTATGTGCATCCATCACATACGACCATTTCTCTCTTAGATTAGGATGAAAATCGAAGTGCCAAGCCAAGGTAGCTTCTCCTTCATGGTAATAGATAACCAATTCTTTTACATCAGCCATAGAAACAAAATTCATGTACTTTTCTACATCCTCTCTAGAAAGGCTAGTGTATTTTTTTACGTCTTCCAAAGCGATTTCAAAGGCTTTGTCCATCGCAAAAGTAGGACTGATGTTTTCTATTTTAGGAGTAGCCTGATAGCGTCCTGTCATCATATGGATTTGATCATTCTTTTCATGTAGAATGATTTCCGCATGTAGGATAGGTACACCGTGGTAGACCTGACCGTACTTGAGCGTTACATTTTTAGTCTTAGGATGAAAGCGTTCTGCCAGTAGGACAAACTCCTCATTAGGATCTTCTATGCTCATTTCAGACTTTACACCTTGCAAAAACTGCATGGACTTATCTGTCAAGGCTGCATTAGATTTCGCGCTACTATGTACTGGCTTCTTAATGAAAATAGGTAGATCGGATTCGCCCTTTTGTATTTCAAGATACTCCTTTTCAAAAACAGGCTTAAAACCAGCATCTTTTTGCTTTCTCAGGGTAGATAGATCTGTACTTTTCTCAAACGAATAATTGTCAGGCATATTGACCTTGAGTTCATACCCTTGCATACTCTTGGATTCCGCCTTCGTTTTACTTGGATACTTAGATCTTTGTGCTT
>JALZVN010000181.1 GCA_023299965.1 Saprospiraceae bacterium
AATCTTTGAGACGAAATTTTAAAAAAAATAGATTTAGATGAGCTTATTATCCATAGGAACAGTTGCATTCGATAACATTCAAACGCCAGTTGGCAAAGTTGAACGGGTTATTGGAGGAGCGTGCACATATATTAGTATTGCAGCTTCATATTTTACAAAGGATTTGATGATATCTTCTATCATTGGTGGAGATTTCCCTGATAGTGAATTGAAGTACTTAAAGAAAAGAGGAATCAACCTTGATGGTCTAGAAGTGATCAAAGAAGGGAAGTCTTTCTTTTGGGGTGGAAAATACCACGATAATATGAACAAACGCGATACTTTGTTCACAGAGCTAAACGTTTTGGAAGACTTCAATCCTAAATTGCCAGCTTCCTATAAGACTGCAAAGTATCTGATGCTAGGTAATTTGACTCCAGACATTCAGATGAAGGTGATCAAGCAAATGAAAAAACAACCGAAGTTGATTACATTGGATACAATGAACTTCTGGATGGATATTGCCATGCCATCACTCAAGAAAGTGTTGAAGAAGGTAGACGTATTGACGATCAATGATGAAGAAGCGCGTCAATTATCTGGAGAGTACTCATTGGTGAAAGCTGCTGCCAAGATTTTCAAGATGGGACCTAAGTATCTAATCATCAAGAAAGGAGAGCACGGTGCTATGGTATTCCATAAGGACAAAATCTTCTTTGCACCAGCATTACCATTGGCTTTAGTAAAAGATCCAACGGGAGCTGGAGATACTTTTGCAGGTGGTTTCATGGGATACTTAGCGAGTGTCGATAAAGTCAACTGGGAAGCGATTAAGACAGCTACTATTTATGGTTCTGTGATGGCTTCATTCTGTGTAGAAGATTTTAGTATCAATAGACTCAAGACGCTTAAGAAAGGTGAAATCACGAAAAGAGTAAAAGAATTTGAACGCATGGTTAAGTTCAAGATGTAATTTATTTTGTCCTTTCCATTCTATATAGCAAAAAGGTATTTATTTAGTAAGAAATCTACTAATGCAATAAATATTATCACTTCCATCTCGGTGTTTGGATTGTCTATAGGTACAGCAGCTTTGGTGCTCGTTTTATCTGTTTTTAATGGTTTCGAAGATCTTATATCCGGTCTTTTTAGCAATTTCAATCCAGACATCAAGATAGAATTGGTCAAAGGGAAATCTTTTACGCCTAATCAAGATAAAATCAAGCAGATAAAATCATTAAGCAATGTATCTGCAGTGTCTCAAACTCTAGAGGAGGTTTCCATATTTAAATACAGCGGGTCTCAAGAAATTGGTCTACTTAAAGGGGTTGATAATCAGTATGTTGCTGTTACTTCGATTGATACGACCATCAGAGACGGTATCTTTCGACTCCAAAAAGACTCCATTCCTTATGCGGTTTTAGGTGCAGGAATGAGAAATAAACTTAGTGTCCACGTTGATGATGAATTTTCATCATTGACGGTTTTTTCCCTCAAAAAGAAAAAAAGTCGATCCACTTTAATACCGGGTTCTGGACTTAGTAAAAAGATAATTTATCCAGCAGGTGTTTTTTCTATTCATCTTGATGTCAATAATCAGTATATTTTAAGCTCTTTAGCATTTGCCCAATCTTTATTAGGGACTAAAAAGATAAGTGCTCTAGAAGTTAAAGTGAAGGATGAGCATGAGTTAGCTACCGTTGTTTTTGAGATAGAAGAAATTATGGGTTCGGAATACTCCGTTAAAAATAGATTTAAACAAGATGAAGCTTTTCTCAAAGTGATGAATGTGGAGAAATGGATGAGCTTTGCGATAGTATCTCTTACACTCCTCCTGATCGCCTTCAATCTTATTGGGGCTTTGTGGATGATTGTCTTAGAAAAGAAAAAAGATATAGCATTGCTAAAGGCGATCGGCACAGAAGATTATAAGATTAGAAATATTTTCCTGTGGGAAGGTATTTTGCTTTGTATTGTGGGAATGTTTTCTGGATTTTTTCTAGCCATTCTGATTTTTGTGGTTCAAAAGACTATTGGTATTGTACCCATTCCGGATGGATTTATGGTGGATTCTTATCCTATCAGTGTTCGATTTACTGATTTTGTTGCAGTTGGAATAACAGTTTTGTTAATTGGTCTTCTAGCTTCCATTCCACCAGCTCTTAGAGCACAAAGGGTTCCCGAAATGATTAGAGAAGCCTAATTTATTCAATATATTTGTAGCTTACTATGTACTATGGAAGATTGGCAATATGACTTTGAATGGCTTAAAATCCGTCACTTTTTGAAGGATAAGTTCAACAGGGAAGAAATTCCTGATTTGAATGCTGTCTTATTTCTAGTTGGTATTCAGACACTAGGACGATGGAAGAAAGAGTTTACTAAAGAAGAAAAACAAGATTTGATGCATATCGCCATCTGTGAGATTACTCAAATAGATGGTCATTATACATTTAAGGGCAGAGATCATGACGGCTGGCCCCACTACGAGGCACTTAAACCTATTGAGAAAAAAGGCGTAAAAGAACAAGAAAAGTACCTCATTGTAAAAGTCATTGAATATTTCGAGAGAGAAAAATATTTTGAAGATGAAGAACAATATAATTAAAAACCTACTAAACCTGGCCGTTTTGGTCTTTTGCATAGCCTTATTGACAGGTTGTGGTGGATCTGAATTTACTATGGCTGAAATCGAGACCGATTTTGGAACGATGAAGGTGAAGTTGTATAATGATACCCCCAAGCATAAAGCGAATTTTATCAAATTGGCTAATGAAGGATTCTATGACGGAACCTTATTTCACCGTGTTATTCAAGAATTTATGATTCAAGGAGGGGATCCGGATTCAAAAGGAGCTCCGCCTGAGACTATGCTTGGACAAGGAGGCCCAGGATATACTATTGATGCTGAAATAGGTAGACCACATATCAAGGGGGCACTGAGTGCGGCAAGATTGGGGGATAACCAAAATCCAGAAAGAAAATCTTCTGGAAGTCAATTTTATATAGTTCATGGAAAACCACAAAGCATAATTGATGTAAAGTCTCAAGGAGGGTTTAAAAATATTACTTACCCAGAAGAAACAATCCAGCTATATACGGAAGTCGGAGGTTCTCCGTTCTTAGATATGGAATATACTGTATTCGGAGAAGTGGTAGAGGGTCTTGACATTATTGACAAAATTGCAGCAGTGCAGACTAATAGACAAACAAATAGACCAATACAAGATGTGTCTATGAAAGTAAGAATCATCAATTAATATGAACAGATACCAATCAATACTTTATTGTTTTCTAGCGCTAAGTCTTTTGGTAGGCTGTGCGAGACCTATAGCCGATTTTACACTGCCTTCAGAGGAGCCGATAGCCCCTGCCAAGGTTCAGTTTGATAATAAATCTGAAAAAAGTGAGACTTATTTGTGGGACTTTGGAGATGGGAATACCTCTACAGAAGAATCGCCATCACATACCTACGGGAGTAGCGGAAATTACCTGGTTGTATTGAAAGCGACAAAGGGTAAAAAGACAAGTGCCGAAGAGAAGAGATTTTTGGTACAAGCGCCTAAAAATTGCTTAGTTGAGTTAAGCACCTCATTTGGAAGTATGGTCATTGAACTATATAACAATACACCGCTACATAGAGATAATTTTGTAAAACTTGTTGAGGAAGGCTTCTATGATGGACTATTATTTCATAGAGTTATCAGCGGATTTATGGTTCAGGGAGGAGATCCTAGATCCAAGAACGCTAAGCCAGGTGATCAATTAGGTTCTGGAGGACCAGGTTACCAGGTGGATGCAGAAATTGTGAATTTTCATACCAAAGGAGCTTTAGCTGCCGCCCGTACTGGCGATAATGTGAATCCTAAAAAGAAATCTAGTGGTTCTCAGTTTTATATTGTACAAGGACAAAAGCAAACCAATTCGTCTTTGATTAATATGGAATTAAGTAAAGGAGTAAGTTATCCACCTGATGTAAAGAAAGCATATATAGAACAAGGTGGAACACCTCAATTGGACAATGAATATACAGTATTTGGGCAAGTGATTAAGGGGATGGATGTAATAGATAAAATAGCAAGCACCAAAACTCAAAGAGGAGATCGACCGGTAGAGGATGTACCCATGACATTTAAGATTATAAACTAATATAGCTTGGAAGGTAATATAATACTTGGTCTAGATATAGGCGGCACAGGAATCAAAGGTGGGCTAGTTGATGTAATAACTGGTAAATTGGTTTCTGAGAGAATCCGTTACAAAACACCTTCCCCTGCCTATCCGAAAGCAATAGCAGAAAAGGTTCAACAATTAATAAAAGAGCTTGAATATCAAGGAGATATAATCGGTTGCGGATTTCCGGCTATTATTATAGATGGTGTAGCAAAATCTGCTGCTAATATTCATGAAAGTTGGATTGATACAAATGTAGAGCAACTGCTAGGAGATGCTACTGGAAAGCAAGTTTATGTACTAAATGATGCAGATGCAGCCGGAGTTGCAGAAGTTTATCATGGGTCAATGCAAAATTCCTCAGGTGTTTCATTGTTACTTACACTAGGGACAGGTATAGGATCGGCTTTATTTGTAGACAAAGAATTAGTTCCAAATACAGAGTTTGGTCATTTGCATCTAAAAGGGCAAAATAATGTAGTGGAAAAATATGCGTCTAATACTATTCGTAAGGAAGAAGATTTATCCTACGAGGACTGGGTTAAAAGGCTCAATATGCTCTTAAAGCATCTCGCTCTTATCTTTAGCCCAAGTATTATTGTTTTAGGCGGAGGGATTAGCAAACACTATGATGACTATAAAGATTATTTTGGAGAATTTTCTTTTCCAGTACAGCCTGCTACTTTACTGAATCAAGCTGGATTAGTAGGGGCCGCGCACTACGCGTTTCGGAAAAGCCAAAGGTTAGTTAATCAAGCAGATTAATTACACATTCTTGGTATCGAGTTTCTTCCACACCTGGACCACATCCGATTGATCTCGTCATTATAGTATCGACACGTGCTTCGTAGCTAGGGCGAGTAAGTAACCATTCCAATGGAAAATCTGGATCTGACACCTTCTGTATAATATTACCTATTACATCTGCTCTATAGTTAAATGGGCACATTAGTTCGAGGCTGAAACGATCTGCTTCAAGTACTTCTTCTGTAGCAATTTCTTCCGTTTGTAATACTTCCACCATAGCGTCTAACTCTTGGACCGGATTGTTAAATATAATATCGCCTAGAATAAGACCTGAAAAGCGACTTTGTAATATTTCCATTGCAGTCCCTCTGTCCGAATAATACATTTCATGACTTAAGACGGCGATTAAATCGGTTTCACTAGTCAGGAATTTTAGAAATCCTGTTGTGATGTATAGTTTTCCTCCAGGTAAAGTAAAAGATGACATGTTTTCAATATCATCTACCACAGATATGTCCCAATTGAATTCATCTCTATTCTCTACGGCATCTGTCCGTACAGCAAGCTTTAATACCTCATCAAGATAAGAATATAGCTTCGGGTTGTTTGAAGGTCGTAATAATGAATACTTTACTGGGTTTTTAGCGATATGACTTGCCAGCTCATTTCCTATCTTAGCTTGGTCTGCCACACTGAAATCTTGCAAGTTCGCTCGAACAATTTCTCCTTCCGGACGACAAGAGAATGTAAACACAAAAAATATAAACAAGTACCCCAAGGTTAACTTATACCTTTTCATAATATGAAATTGTAATTAATTCTTAATTAAAATATAGGGGAGAAGAGCGTGGTTCTGGCGGTGGTCGCCTTTAGTGTGTATACTGCTAGAAATCTGCAAATAGTATGCCATAGGATTCAAGCGGATAGCTTATTTAGTAATCTATCTCCATTTATAACCCGATTATTGTGCCAATAATTTCAGCTAAGCTCAAAATAGATTAGACCTAAAGCCTTTACTTCCTAATATTACGCTATATTTGCGCGCAGTTTACACAATCTCAAAATTTGTAAAATGCCTAAGGATACTACGATCAAATCAATTCTAATCATAGGCTCAGGGCCTATTATTATTGGTCAAGCTTGTGAATTTGACTATTCTGGTTCTCAAGCCGCACGTTCCCTAAGAGAAGAGGGGATTTCAGTTACTCTAATCAATTCAAATCCAGCTACAATAATGACTGATAAAGTGATCGCTGATCACATTTATCTAAAGCCATTGACTGTAGAGAGCCTTGAAGAAATATTGCAAGAGCAACAAATAGATGCAGTACTTCCTACTATGGGAGGTCAAACTGCACTTAATCTTGCCATTGAGGCAGGAGAGAGAGGCATTTGGGAAAAGTACAATACTAGATTGATTGGTGTTGATTTAGAGGCGATTGAGTTGACAGAAAACCGCGAAGCCTTTAAAAAGAAAATGGTAGAGATAGGACTTAGCGTAGCTAAATCTTACATCGCCAATTCGTTTTTAGAAGGAAAAGACGCAGCTCAAAAGATTGGCTTCCCATTGGTTATTCGCCCTTCTTACACACTAGGAGGTACAGGAGGTAGCTTTGTACACTTAGAAGAGGAGTTTGATGAAGCACTGCGTAGAGGTTTGAATGCTTCACCAACGCACGAAGTACTGGTAGAACAAGCAGTATTGGGATGGAAAGAGTACGAATTAGAATTGCTTCGAGATTCAAATGATAATGTAGTAATCATTTGTACAGTGGAAAACTTAGATCCAATGGGTATCCATACAGGAGATAGTATTACCGTTGCACCAGCGATGACCCTCCCAGATACAGGATACCAAGAGATGCGTAACCAAGCGATACTGGCGATGCGTTCATTGGGTAATTTTGCAGGAGGCTGTAATATTCAGTTTTCTATAAATCCTGCAACTGAAGAACTCATAGTAATCGAGATAAACCCTCGTGTGTCTAGATCATCTGCATTAGCAAGTAAAGCAACAGGATACCCTATTGCAAAGATCGCTTCTAAATTAGCGATTGGGTATACACTTGATGAATTGAAAAATCAAATTACTCAAACCACATCAGCTTACTTTGAACCCGCTTTAGATTATGTAATCGTAAAAATGCCAAGATGGAACTTCGATAAGTTCTACGGCTCAGATCATACATTAGGACTGCAGATGAA
>JALZVN010000182.1 GCA_023299965.1 Saprospiraceae bacterium
TGAGGTCGCGGACGGATTCGAACCGCCGTAGAAGCTTTTGCAGAGCTCTGCCTAGCCACTCGGCCACGCGACCATTTTACGATACTGCAAATATATATAAAATTTGCTTTTAAAGTCAACATTATATTATACGAGCAATCCTTTTTCTTGTTATAATTTTCCTCTAGTAATTACTATATAAATATCTTTACTTTATGGAAAAGAGAAAAGTAGCACTTATCATTTTAGATGGCTGGGGTCATGGTTTACATCCAAAATCAGATGCCTTAAGACTAGCTAAGACACCATATATTGACTCTTTATATAGAGAGTATCCTAATTCTGAGTTAGTTACGTTTGGTGAAGAAGTCGGATTACCAGAAGGTCAGATGGGTAATTCAGAAGTAGGTCACATGAATATTGGTGCCGGCAGGGTGGTCTACCAAGAGCTAGCTAGAATCAATAAAGCTATCAAAACAGGAGAATTAAGAGAGAACAAAGTTTTTCTAAAAGCTTTAGAAATTGCTAAATCCAATAATAAGGCACTTCATTTCATGGGATTACTGTCGGATGGAGGTGTACACGCACATATAAATCATCTATTGGCACTGATAGACTATGCTGTTGAATACGGAGTCCAAAAGATATTTATTCATGCTTTTCTAGATGGTAGAGATACCGATCCTCAAGGAGGCAGAAGATATATAGATACCGTACTGTCGCATATAAAAGATGGTCCAGTTAAACTCGCAAGTGTTGTAGGTCGTTATTATGCTATGGACCGAGATAATAGATGGGAAAGAATAAAGGTGGCTTATGATGCATTGGTCAAGGGAAAAGGAACCATAACGGATAATATCTCGCATGAAATTGAGAATAATTATAATAAAGACATTACCGATGAATTCATGAATCCAATCATCAATAAAAGTGAGGCTCATGAAAGTAGAATTCAATCTGAAGATGTAGTCTTCTTTTATAACTATCGTACGGATCGCCCAAGACAAATCACTACTGCACTTACGCAAAAGGATTTTCTGGAGCACGACATGAAAAAAATAGAATTGTCTTATTTCACGATGACTAAATATGATAGTCAATATAAAAACGTGGAAGTAGTATTTGAGAAGGATGAATTGACTAAAACACTAGGTGAGATACTTGCTTCAGCAAATAAGAAGCAAGTCAGGATTGCAGAAACAGAAAAGTACCCGCATGTTACTTTTTTCTTTAATGGAGGAAAAGAAGAAGCCTTTATAGGGGAAGAAAGAATCTTAATCCCTTCTCCTAAAGTAGCAACCTACGATTTACAACCAGAAATGAGTGCTCACGAATTGACTAATGCAATCGTTAATCATGTTGAAAACAATCCTGTTGATTTTATCTGTCTCAATTATGCCAATACCGATATGGTAGGACATACTGGAGATTTTGGAGCTGCTATGAAGGCAGCTGAAACAGTAGATGGATGCTTAAAGACATTGATGCATACTTTAGACAAATATAATTTTTGTGCTATTGTCATAGCCGATCATGGTAACTCAGATTATATGATCAATGAAAATGGTAGTCCAAATACAGCGCACACCACTAATCTTGTTCCTTGCTTTCTATTAGGAGAAGGAATGAAGGAAAAAACTATTCAAAATGGAAAGTTAGCAGATATTGCTCCTACCATACTTGATCTAATGAATATTACACAGCCAGGCGAAATGACTGGCAAAAGCTTAATTAAATGAACCCATATAGCATCCTCCAAGTATTAGTAATATTATTCTTCGCTGTAGCGATAAGTAGTTGTGATTTTGATGTTGAAGAAAATCAGCGTTTGAAAGAAAATGCTTTTTTCTTTTCAACAGATATGTTTTTTAAAGATGAGCAAAAACGGCTAAAAGATGATACTGGCTTTACTAAATTCATCAACTTTAATGGAATGGAGGAGAAAATGGATATAGATACATTGGATTTTGAAGAAGAGTTTGCACCGTTTAGAAATTCAGATATTAATAAGGCTGTTTGGCTAGATAGCTATATGTGTGATACTACCTATCAGCAAAAAGCAATTACACATATTAATTGCTTTTGCGAAAATAAGAGGCTCAAAACGCAAAAATTAAGTATTGATTTTCATGACGGGCAAGTATCTGAAGTGCGTCTAGAAAACCAGATGAACAAAATGTTATTGACCACTATGGAATATCTTAGCTATACTAAAGGTGTGTCTTATGAAATCAAACGTATGCAAATGCTTAAGACGGGCGGACTAGATTCTACTTTTGTAATGGTTAAGTTCTAAAAAGAGTTTGTGAAATAAAATTCCTGTTCTTTTGGAATCCCTTATGGTTCAATACAATCAAAATCTATCCCCGTTTCACAACACTATACAACTCTGATTTAATCATCAAGTGTACCTCTGTTTACAAATTGGTTTAATTGACTTTTGAGTATTAAGGTTACGTGGTGAATCACTGTGTTAAAACCCTAGACTTACTTTATCTTGGCTAGAATATTAAGTTAAAAGGTACTGACAAAGCTTAGGTATCAATTATTAAAGAAGCGTTACATCCTCTAGGATTGTCTAGCAATATCCAACACATCTATTGAGATTACAAAAAGCTGCTTATCACAGAGTCCGTTTAATTATTTATTTCTAAAATCTAAGCGAGCTATTGAATATTAGTTAGCATTATTATTCAAGTCTTTGAATGACTTAAACTCGTTAGGTCTCGTATGGGCAAAAAAAAAGCTCACATTGCTGTGAGCTTATTTTTATGGTTTTGTTTGTTCTCTTTTTCCTAAGAAAAAGAAAAAAAACGGGCGGCGACTTACTCTCCCACCTATTGGCAGTACCATCAGCGCTGAAAGGCTTAACTTCTCTGTTCGGAAT
>JALZVN010000183.1 GCA_023299965.1 Saprospiraceae bacterium
AAGAGTACGTCTCCTCCGATGATGTAGCCTTCCTGTTCATTGTAAAAAGATACGCTGGCGGGGGAGTGACCTGGGGTAAAGTGGATACTCAATGTAGTATCTCCAAATGTGATCGTGTCACCAGGCTTCAAAAAATGACGTGGCGCTGGGGATGGATTGGGATAGGGTATACCGTACATAGCGCAGACCTGTGGTGTAGACTCGAGTACGGGAATCTCGCCTTCATGAATCTCTAAATCTAGCTTATAGGTATCTGCTACGTACTTGTTGCCAAAGACATGGTCTAGGTGACAGTGGGTGTTGAGCAGGCGCACAGGAGTGAGTCCATTGGCCTCGATATAGTCACTCAGTGTCTTGTCTTCTGCTGGCGAATTGTTGCCTGGATCGATGATGATGCACTCTTTATTCTCATCCTGAATGAGATAGGTGTTTTCTGAAAAATCATTGAAGGTGAAAACGACAACAAGAGACATAAAATTTACGTTTTTATAGTAGTGAATCAAGCTAAAACCCTTTACAACATGGTGTTTTCGCTCATTTAGCTGCTGCAAAGTTAGATATAGGATACTGTTTACAGTAAAATGTAGAGAATTATTATTCATTTCATCCTTCTCGAGTACCCATATTTACCCACTGTGGTTATTATTAGTGCAATATATATGCTAATTTAAGGGCATTTGTTGCACGTATACCCTCAAAGGGACATTGAATTTTAAAAACCATAAGTGATGGCATTCAGGCAAAAAATAACTTTCCTATTTCTATTCCTCTTTTGCATAGGAGGGCTAACTGCTCAAACCAATACTGTAGAGTTTGGAAAAAATAGAGTGCAGTATCATGACGATTTTGATCAATGGCTACAATATGAGACTGCCAACTTTGTTACCTACTGGTACGGAAAAGCTCAAAATGTAGGACAGGCTGCTGTACAATTGGCAGAACTGGATCACGATGAAATACAAGGTATACTCGAACACAGAATCAACGATAAAATAGAGCTGATCGTGTATGGAGATATCACAGATCTGAAACAATCTAATATAGGATCTGAAGAAGCCTTCATCAATAACGCCGGACAAACTAAGATCGTAGGGAATAAGGTTTTTATTTATTTTAACGGAGATCACAATCATCTGCGTAAGCAAATAAGAGAGGGGATCGCCTCTGTATATCTCAATGCTATGCTCTTTGGGTCTAACATACAGGAGATCGTGCAGAATGCTGTGATGCTCAACTTACCGGAATGGTTTAAAGATGGATTGGTTGCTTACATCGGAGAGTCATGGAATACTGATCTGGACAACTCTTTGAAAGACATTATAGAGAGTGAGGATTTTGAGGGATTCAGAAGAGAGGTAGAAAAGCATCCTTACTTGATCGGACAATCCCTTTGGTTTTATATGAGTGAAAACTATGGGAAGTCTACCGTATCTAATCTTCTATATCTGACAAGAATCAATAGATCTGTTGAAAGTGGATTTCTCTATGTACTGGGTAATTCATTTGACCGAACGGTTAAGGAGTGGGAAAGCTTTTTTAAGAGTCGATATGTTCGAGATGAAGACAATCGCATGACCGAATTAGGACAAGAATTGTTGATCAAAAATAAACGCAACTCTCCGTATAGCAATCTCAAGCTGAGTCCCAATGGGCAACATCTTGCTTATGTACAAAATGAAATCGGTAAGATAAAAGTATATGTATATGACTTGCTAAGTGATACTAAGGAGGTCGTGTTTAAAACTGGATTTAGAAATGCATTTCAGGCTACAGACTACAATTATCCATTACTAGCTTGGAAACCTAATGGTGCAGAGCTATCTATACTCTATGAGAATCGAGATGTAGCTTATTTTCATACTATTGATATCGCTACGAAACTCAATACTACGGAGCCATTAGATCCTCAGTATATGCGTGTTTTGAGCATGGACTATTTCAATAATTCTGAGTTGGTGATGTCCGCTATAGTAAGTGGATATTCGGATTTGTTTATCTATCAAACCCTTAACCGACAAACGCAGCGTATCACTCAGGATTATCATGATGACCTAGATGTGAGTGTCGTCAATACGGGCAATAAGCTAGGGGTACTCTTTGCCTCTAATCGTACAGATCTGCTAATCAAACCTGAAAAGTTAGACACGCTACTGCCTCTCAATAAGATGGATATCTGGTATTATGATTTAGCCAATAAGGGGAGTGAACTCATCCGGGTTACGGATACTCCTCTCGCTAATGAAAGACAACCTATAGGGATAGATACTACTTACTTTTCGTACTTGAGTGATGAGACAGGCATCAGAAATAGATACACTGGGCAATTTGAAGACTACATTGCTTATTACAATCAACGTATCACCTTTACAGATGATACTGAAATTCTTATCCCTCAAGATTCTGTATTAGAAAGACTAGACTCTACGCTTGTAAAAGATATCAGTATAGAACCGCTATACAAACAAAGGGCTATCACGCAAGTCAACTCTAACTATCATAGAAGTATCTGGCTACAAGATATAGTCTCCAGTCAAGCGATAAGTGCTATTACTGTAGATGGGAAATACAAAATATTTAAACAGACGTATTCTCCTACCGAAGTGGCCAACCCGGACAATACGCTTTTCATAAAACAGATTGAGCAGTTTGGTGGCGTATCCGGCTTTTCACTACAAGAAAATACTTCTTTTGATAATCCAGTCTTGATTAAATCTGAGGACGAATCGGAAGAGGAAGAAGTGGTTATAGATCAGGAAGAAGAAATAGATATTGATAATTATTCATTTCAAAGTGAATTTGATGAGGAAGAGGAAGCAGCCATCATTGACCCAGACTCCGAAGAAGGTGAAGTAGCGTTTGAGGAAGAAACTTTGTTTGCAGAAAATCCAGCTAAAAAGAAAAAAGAGATTGTAAAGTTCAAATCGGCTAGAATCACTGCCTACAGAGTGCGGTTTAGAACAGATTTTATCACTACAAATCTGGATAACAATATCTTATTTGACGGGCTAAATACTTATTCTGGAGATGATAACACGTTTACTACTCCACCTCCTGGCATTCTACTAAAAACGAATTTTAAAGATCTATTTGAGGATTATGAGTTGGAAGGAGGTGTGCGACTACCTACAACATTCAATGGCTCTGAGTTTTTCTTAATCTTTGACTCAAAGAAGAAATTACTGGATAAGCGATTTGCCGCTTACCGCCGAGTAAGAAGAGAAAGTCAAAATGCGATCAATACCACGATGAATAGACCTCGTGAAGAATTTATCACTACACTAGGGCAATACGAAGTGCGTTATCCTTTAGACATTTTCACTAGTATCCGTGCACGAGCTACCTTAAGAAATGATAGAGTTTCGGATTTAGCTACGGATGTAATAACGCTAAATACCCCTACTATAAATCAACAAAGAATAGGATTGCGTCTTGAATATGTTTTTGATAACACTTTAGATGTATCTATAAATATCAAAAATGGTACTCGATACAAGTTGTTTGCGGAGGTAGTAAGAAGATTTAGCCTTTCGATAGATGATGAGTTGGATTTTGATGTTGGAAGTGGATTCTTAAATGTGATTGGGATAGATGCTCGACACTACCAAAGGTTGGATAAACACTCTATACTCGCTATACGTCTAGCTGGATCAACTTCTTTTGGACAAGAAAAAATCTTGTTCTTCTTAGGAGGTACGGACAATTGGTTATTTAATCAATTCAACAACGACATCCCTATCCCATCTGAAGCAAACAACAATTTTGCGTTTCAAACTTTAGCGACCAACCTGCGTGGTTTTGATCAAAATATCAGAAATGGAAATTCTTATGCGTTGATAAACGCTGAATTTAGAGTCCCAATATTTAGATACTTTTCGCGACGTGCGATCAGAAATAATTTCTTGCGAAACTTCCAACTGGTTGCTTTTGGAGATGTCGGTACGGCGTGGTCTGGTTCTGATCCTTTCAGCACAGACAATCCACTCAACATCGTTGATCTAAGTGTGCCGGGTAATCCTGTGGAAGTGAGAGTTAACTTCTTTAGAGATCCTATTGTGGCTGGCTATGGAGTCGGCGCAAGAGCAGTATTATTTGGATATTTCCTACGTCTAGACTATGCAAAGGGAGTGGAGACTGGTCAAGTGCAAGATGGTCAATTCTATCTTTCTTTAGGAACGGACTTTTGATATAGGAATAAACACCAGCTGAGCGGGATTCTCTTTGCCTTCGCTAGAGATGTACAAGTTGCCTAAGGGGTCAAAACAAATCCCCTCTGGTTGTTCAAATATCTTCTTATCTAATTTCCGTAAATACACTAGAGCTTTGCTTTCTCTATTATATACTAGAAGGCATTTACTCTTGGACGACAAGACGTATATATCTTCTGTAAAAGGGTGAATAGCTAAACCCGATGGTCCCAAATGAAGATAATTTAAATCTGGATTCATAATTTTCCTAAACTTATCAATTGCTTCCTCTTCGGAATAATGACTTGCTATATAGTTTTTAAGCTCTTCTCTTTTGATGACTAAAAAAGGCTTATCAGACATTTCCTTAGTATCCATATCGAATCGAAAAACACATCTTGAATTTCCATCTTCATGGTCTGTATGCTCTTTACAGCTCACCAATAAGCCATTGGATACTGGATCATAGGTCAAGCCTTCAAGGTCGTATTCTTTTTTCAAGTTGCCTTTTATTTTATTAAGCTTCTTGTCAAAATTTCCATCCATTAATTCATAAATGGTCCCACTACTTTTCAAAATATAAATGTGTCCATTCTGTGTAGTGATGCCTTCATAATCACCATCCTTGTGAAATTTATTTTTGGATAAGACACTTCCATTGTTTTTATCCAGTTCATAAACCAAGCCTTTTTCATCTTGTACCGCTAGCAGTACATGCCTCTCTGTGTCATAGGTAAGCCCTGAAACTTCTTGTAACTCAGTTGATAGAGGGTATGCTTCTAATTGTGAAAAGTTATACGGAAATACACTTTTTTCTTTAGAGCTCTCCTCTTGTAAGGCTACTCTTCCCACTTTACAAGATGAAAACATAAGGACCACTAACACACTAAAAAGTAAATATCTAAACCAAATCATTTATTCTTGCTTTTATACCAAAATGGGGTGTTTTATTGTACAAACTTTTTACCTCATCAATCGCTGTTTGCTTTACTGAAGGTTTTACTTTGCTCAGCTGCCAGTATGCATCAGCTTTGAGCTGGTTGTTTTTAGATTCGTTTACTATCACCTCCAGAGCACTTTGTGCCTCGATGATTTTATTCTGCGCAACCCATACGCGAGCTTGTCTTAGTTGAACTCCAAATTTGTCTTCAAGCTCTTCATGAGTTTGTAGAAAGTCTAACTTTTGCTGCGCCTTATTTATTTCATCTTGAGAAAGGTTTATATCTATTTGCCATAAAGAGGCCTCTTCTACTGAAGGGAAATATTTCATTTTTTCTGCTAATTCTATGCACTTGCCAAATGAAATATCCGCTTCTTGATAATTAGACTCATAATAATACACTTGCCCCAAGGAGATGTAGGCTTTTGTGGTTCCTTTGAGATAATTTAATTCCTCAGAAGAAGCAAGTTGTTCAGAAATATATTGTTTAGCTTCTTCAAATTCTCCGGTTGCAATGAGCAATTCTCCCATCATTCCGTTGACAATAGCAATACCACGCTTATCGCCTAATTCTTTACATAGTTTCAAATCAATGGTGTACAACTCCAAGGCTTTCGCATAATTGCCCCTCTGTTGATATATATTACCAAGGCAGCCTATGGCAATAGCTTCCATTTGCTTGTTGCCCAATTCATGACTGAGTTCATACCCTTTCTCATAATGAGGCAATGCCTTTTTATGCTTACTCATAGCGCTATATACAATCCCAATATTTGTATTAAGAACAGCCATACCATTCTTATCCCCTCGTTTTTCACAAAGCGCTAACTGTTCTTTTTGACAAGCGATTGCCTTATCATAATGAGATTGATTCATGTAGGTCAAGCCTAAGTTACTCACTATCTGTGTCACTGTAAACGTATCTCTAAAGTCTTTGGCTAGCACTATGCTCTGCTCAAAGTAGGAACGTGCATTTTCATAGTCGCCTTGTCGGAAAAACAAATCCCCCAAATTGCCATATGCTTTAAACAGACCTATTTCATCTTTGAAATCTTTGAAAATTTTCATCGCCGACTCTAAAACGAATCTAGCTTCTGTATAATCTCCTTGTAGCACGAGCAACTTCCCTAG
>JALZVN010000184.1 GCA_023299965.1 Saprospiraceae bacterium
CTATCGGTGATGCCTAGCCCTACCCATTCATAAGTATATGGGTATGTTCCGCCTTGAACAATAATGGATATGCTACCTAGGTTTCCATCACAATCTAAATCTATCACATCTTGTGATACCATAATATCACAACTATTAGTAGTGCAATCGATCATGCTCATCTCTGACTCACAATCGTTTGATGCAGTAACTACGGCAGAAATAGTTTGGCCCTGGGTCAAGTTAATAATAGTATGCGAGGTGCTTCCATTGTTTGGAACAACCGGTCCTGTGTTATCAACGTCAATGACATATTCCGTAGCTCCGGGTATCTCATCCCACTCTATGGTAACACTATTATCCGAAACTTCAGTACAATTTAATACTGGACTAGTTAGTGTGCCCGCTGCAACTTCTACAAGTACAGTTTCCGTAGCGATACATCCATAAATATCTACTATCTCAAGAGTATATGTAGTGGTTGTGCTAGGGTTTGCCATTGTCGACGGACAATCTGTACAGGATAAGCCTGCAGCAGGTGTCCAACTATAGGACCAATTGTAAGTGGAGTTAAATGTAATAGACCAATCATTGAGGATACCATTGAATCCGAAGACATTATCCACAATCATAATTTTCCATAATCCATTTACACTACTTCCTGCTATATCATTCAAATTACCTTCAGGTAAAAAGTCTCCAGTAAAAGGAGCAGAAGCAACACAGATATCACTAGCGGCATCTGGGGTAAAACAGGTGTTGGAATAATTGGCAGCCTCGCCTCCGTTATTTAATGAAAGAGGCACGAATGCTCCATTTGGTGCAAACAAATATATATCTAGGTCTTGTACTCTAGTGTGCTGAATATCTAAACAAACGGATTGTATCAATGCAGGGTTTAAAGATAGTGCTCCTAGCCCTGTAACGTTCAATTCAGAAATAGTTTGAAAAGATGGTGAACCTGTAGGCGGAGGACTTATAATGGGCAGATTAACATCTGTACTATTGAAGGTGATCTCTTCGACAGGATCAAGATCAATGGTTCCATTAAGTTCTACAGATTCGCTTCCACAAATCACTTTATTATCAATTGCAGGAGGGAACAAAATATTATCTCTGATGCCAAGATAGAAGGTATCTCTGCTACATAAATTAGCTCTAAAATCAATACCAATAAGCTCCACATCATCATCAAGACCATCTTCAATAGCTGTAAATTCGGCATCTACAGAAGTTTGCCCAGCAGGAATAGTCAAAGTATTTGGAACATCCTCGAAATCTACACCAGGCGTTGCGGAATCGATGAAATTTAATTCTATTTCAGTATCCGTACTAGCTGGCTCGTCGATTGTAAATGTAACACTTACTCCTTCACATCCTTCTACAATAAATCCATCTAAACTACTGGTTGTTATAGATGCTTGAACTGAACTAGAGCTCAAACTTTTAGCTTCAAGGAATACACCTGAATCTCTTTGTTCATCACCTTGATCAGCAATAACAATCTTCAAGGTATACACTTCGCATGGAATCACATCTGCCTCAGCAGTGAATGGATTTAGGAATCCATCATAAACAGGAGGAAGAGAAGAGCCGTCATTATCATTATAAAATTGTGCAAAATTTAATGAGCCACTTACACCATTGCAATTGCTAGCGTTTCCTTGAGAACCGACTACTCCTCCATTTACATTATTGATGGTCACAGGCAAATTGGATCCTGGTATTTGTGCGATGTTGACTCCACCGTTTGAAAATGATCCTGTAATACCAGGTCCACTAATAAAAAGTCCAAAAATATCACTGTAATCAGAACAAACAAATTCTGGATATTCTTCTGAGGCAAAAACATAATTGAAACTAATTCTATCTGTAGAGGGAATAAATTCAATGGTATATTTTGTAAGATTCAGCACTGTTGCAGAAGAAATAGAATTGGCGTCAACATCGACAACAGAGCTTCCATTATCCACAGAAGATTGAACGCTACCATCTTCGATAATACCTTGATTAGCGCCAAAGGATTCCACTACACCGGTAGTCAACATGATTCCTTCATCAAGCCCAATCACACCTCCCCCTTCGCTAAAAAATCCAATCGAGGCAGGGTTACCTTCATAAGTAATATTCACTACCTCTACTCCATCTCCTAAGAAAATATCACTAATTAAATTCCTAGGTGTAAAGGGTGGATTTTGCGCATCCTGCACACTCATTTGAGCCCAACTAGAGATTGGTATTAACAAAAACAAGAATATGTAATATCTTATATTATTCATAATGTAAACAATTATTATCTATATATACTTATATAACCAGAATGTACTTTCCCCTTGGACAATTCTAATAAATAGAAATATGTCCCGTCTGGTAAGTTCTTGCCATTCCATTTTCCGACAAAAGGGTCAACATCATTTCTATACCCATTTTTATGGAATACTGAATTACCATATCGATTGAAAATCGTTAATGAATTATCTGGAAACAACTCAATCCCTAGTATGGTAAATTCATCATTTATCCCATCACCATTTGGCGATAGCCCATTGAAAACTGTTATTTCCTCACATAAAATATTTACGAATACAGTTGCCTCA
>JALZVN010000185.1 GCA_023299965.1 Saprospiraceae bacterium
CAACAAACAAAAAAGAGGTATTTAATCTTCATTTTGATTTTCTGTTGGATTGGGCAAGGTCACTAGGATTTGCTCTATCCGTCTTTTATTGACAGTAACGACCTTGAAAAGGTAAGCATTGCTGTTGAATATTTCTCCAACTTTAGGAATATATCCTGACAACTCTAAGACAAGCCCTGCTAAAGAATCGGCATCTCCACGAGCTTCATCAAATAATTCTGGTGGAGCAGAAATAACACGCCCCATATCATTGAGCAAGGTTTTACCTTCGAATAGATAATTCAACTCATCTATTTTTTTAAATTCTATTTCACCGTCACCATCAAATTCATCTTTGATGTCTCCTATCACTTCTTCAATCACATCTTCAAGAGTTACGATCCCGGAACTTCCTCCAAACTCATCTACTACGATCGCGATATGTTGTTTTTGCTTTTGAAAGTCTTCTAACAAATCATCCAACTTCTTTGCCTCCGGCACATAAAACACATTGGCGCGAATCAAACTCTGCCATTCAAACTCAGGCCCTTCGTTCAGGTAGGGTAGTAGATCCTTGACGTATAAAATACCAGTAATATTATCGAAGCTATCGTCAATAATAGGGATCCTAGAATAACCAGACTCTTCAGCAGTAGACAACAAAACGTTGTATTTATCTTTAAAGTCTACTGCGATAACATCCACATAAGACTTAGTAACTTGCTTTACAGGGACATCTCCAAACTTTACAATTCCTCTCAAGATACCTTTGTCCTCCATAGCCAATTCATCGTCGCCTACTGCCAATTGAATGGCTTCGTCGATATCCTCCATGGAGGTCTGTTTGTTATTGGCGCCGTCTCCAAAATAATTTTCTATCAAAGAAGTACCAGACACCAACATGGCGCTCAATGGAAAAAAGAGCTTCGACAGTACGGTCAATAAACGACTAGTAGAGCGCGCAACAATACGCCCTTTGAGTTGGGCAAACACCTTTGGAATGACTTCTCCAAAAAGAACCAAAATGAAGGTTACCAGTACTACCGTAATTAGTACCTCGAGAAACTTCATGCATGTATCTGCTTCAAAATAGGAAAAAGGGGCAAAGCGGTGCAGCGAATGCGCCGCATCAACATAAAAGGTAGTTGGTATAAGGAGGTTTAAAAACTGCGCCATCACTAAGATGATAGCAATATTGATCAGATTATTACTGATGAGTATAGTGGCTAGGAGACTGGTGGGCTCTTTGAGTAACTTAAGTATTCTAGCAGATTTTCTGTCGTCATTATCTTCAATATCCTTGATGTCCGTAGGAGATAAGGAGAAGTAAGCCACTTCAGAACTACTCACAAAGGCAGACATAAGTATTAAGAACACAAGGAGTAATCCAAGGAATACCACAGCAGAGTTGAATGCTACTAATGGCAGAAAAGCAAAAAAGGAAAATAAATACTGACTTTCGGGTTCTGATTCCAAGTTAACAGATGATTGTTGCCTTTAAAAAACGATTTTTCCTATCGAATGTTGCGATATTGTCGACTTAGAACGGTAAGTCGCTCGTATCGTTGGCGTTTGTATTGCTTGTGGTGTTAGGCGTGCTCGTAGCAGGGACTTGCGTAGGAGAACCAGCGTCTTGTCTTTGACTTGGGTCGCGCTTCTCCAATAATCTAATAGAATTCGCTACCACCTCAGTTGAATAGCGGTCGTTTCCATCTTTATCTTGGTATTTTCTATGTGTAAGCTTTCCCTCCACATAAGCCAAATGCCCCTTCTTGTAACGGGCTTCTACATTATCAGCTAGATTTCTCCAGCAAACAACGTTGTGCCATTCCGTGTTTTTTTGCCAGTTTCCGTCTTTGTCTTTGTAGTTTTCATTCGTGGCAATAGAAAATGTGGCTACACCGATTCCGCTATCCAATTTTCTGTATTCTGGATCTTTACCTAAATTCCCAATAAGAGTTACTTTATTTACCATGATGTTGCGTTTAATTAGACGTTTCCTTCTCTAAATTAAGGATTTATCTTGTAAAAACAAAGTTAGAGATTTTGGGAAGCCGTATTGTGAAAGCTCCTTTTTTCTTATCCACAAAGCATCCACACTTTTGTCAAATGAAGTGTTGGTAAGTTGAACCTCCCAGACTATGCTATGGATCACTTGGTGTGTCAATAGTTGCTTGTGGGTGAAGATTGGTTCCACATCAAAGCTATGTCCCCACGTTTTTGCAATCTCTTTTCTAAGGGCTCCCTTCTTTCTAAGGGTTTCTCCTTCAAATAAAGGGATCTGATAGAGCCCTTGCCAAATATCTTTTTCGGTTCTTTTTTGAATGTAGATCTTGTCTTTGCTATGGAGAAAGATAAAATTGAAATGTCGCGTTCTGCGCTTTATCTTTTTTGTTTTTATGGGTCGCACAGCTTGCGTATTATTTGCAAAGGCAAGACAGTTTTCTTGCAGTGGACAAGTGTGACAATGAGGATTTTTCGGTACACAAACTGTTGCCCCAAAATCCATAATGGCTTGATTGAATGCTGCCGCTTTCTTGGCCACAAACACTTCCTCGACTAAAGCATTTACTTGAGCCAAACCTTCTTTGCTGTCCACGGCAAGTTCTAGATCAAAATAACGGCTGATAATGCGAATGACATTGCCGTCAACAACAGGATAGGGTAAATCAAAAGCAAAAGACCCAATAGCTGCTGCGGTGTATTTTCCTACGCCCTTTAAAGAAAGTATGTCTTTATATTCGGTAGGAAATACCCCTGCGAACTCATTCATGATCATCTGCGCGCTGAAGTGTAGGTTTCGCGCTCGCGAATAGTATCCTAGTCCTTGCCATAGAGAAAGTAACTCGTCTATGGGCGCCGCAGCCAACGCTTGTACAGTTGGAAATCGCTCCGTCAGTTTGTAATAGTATGGAGTAGCTTGTGCGGCTCGTGTTTGCTGCAATATGATCTCAGATATCCAGATCAAATAGGGATCTCTAATGCCTTTCCAGGCTAAGGGTCTCTCGTCAGGATCATGCCACGCAAGTAGCTTTTTATGGAAGGAAGTGAGCTTGTTGTTGGACATGTGGATGCGAAGATAGGATATTATCTTGCTCCTGAAAAGCCTGTCCCGAACTCGCTTCGGGGGAGCGCACAGCAAAGGGTCGGCTGCAAGCCTATTGCAGTAAAGTGAGTTTAGTAATTGCTGAAAGTACGCCACATGTGGTGGTGATTTTGTGACGTACTTTCAGCACTTCTGTAAGGTACTTATATACAATGGGTTTCATCCCTATAAGGTCTTTTTACAAAAGGATTACCACTGCTCACCATCGCGACTCGCCGCAGGCGACCAAGCTCGACAAGGCGGAGCCGCGTTAGGGGCTAAGGATGGAAATGGGGTCCCGATTTTTTCATCGGGACAAGAATGGACAGCCTGACCACATACGGAGTATCGTGGGAGACCCCAAAATATCAATCTAGTAGAGTGTACGTAAAACGACAAATGGAGCCAGGACGTTATATCTTGGACTCCATTTGATAGACTTTTAATTGTAACTATAATTACCACACTCTATTAAATCCTGTCACTCTTTGTTCATTTAGGGACAAGTCTATAATTGATTATTGTAAACCTGTTATTGATTAGCTAAAGAGAACTCTCGTACTTCTTGTAGCGAATTGTATTGTGAGATTAACAAATTCTTAAGCTCTTTACGTGCAAAGAATATTCTACTTTTGACCGTGCCTAATGGCAAGCTTAAGTGTTCTGATATCTCTTGATATTTGAAGCCCTGAAAGTGCATCACGAAGGGTATGCGTAGACCGTCGTCCAACCCGTCTACCATGGACTTGATCTCCTCTGTCATAAAGTTTGATTCTGCAGTGTTCAATACACGATTCTTTCCAGAGTTGATATAGTAATCATTGTCTGTAGAATCCATAATGGTATTCTGCTTTACCTTCTTACGGTAGTTATTGATGAAGATGTTCTTCATGATAGTGAAGCACCAAGCTTTGAAGTTGGTACCGGTTCTAAATTTTTCTCTATTGGATAGCGCTCTGAAAGCGGTCTCTTGAAATAGGTCCTTTGAGTCTTCGATGTTTTTCGTCAAGTTATATGCAAATGAATGTAGCACTGCTGATAGCAAGTCGAATTTTGATGTGAATTCCATTGTTGACATATATATAGATTTAAAGGTTATTGTATTTTGTTTAAGCAAATATACTACAAGGTTAAACAAAAAACAAGATATGTTAAACAAAGTTTAACCATCAATTGCACTTATTTAGCTTTTGTTTAACCTTTCAACATGACAATCAGTGAGTTATGAGCAATAACAAAAAGTGTTAAAATATTTTACTTTCAGAAATAAATGAAAGCAGAGGTGGAATATCCCTTTTTTACTGTATTTAGGCTTATTGATAAGTGGTAGGTTAGCTCCGAGAAGTGCAGTACTTAGGGGTATCCTACTTAAGGGTGCCCAATAGGATATTATGTTCGCGTACTGATCCGCTGCGGTAGTGGCCGTAGCCTCATCCGATAATAGTTTGATTATTTTTGCGCTTTTAGTAGGGTATACATTGCTATGAAAAAGTACACGACATTGGGAATCCAAATCGCATAGACAGGGGAGATGTCTAAATTGACGGCGAAACTCTCCGCAAACTTGGATAAGAACACATATACGGCGCCCAGCCCGATACCGATGGCTAGATGCAGCCCGATACCACCTCTAACTTTACGACTCGCAATACTCATACCGAGTAGGGTCAGAATAATAGTGGAAAATGGTTCAGCGGTTCTTTGACTGATCTCTATGGCATAGATTTGAGTATTACCCAGGCCGCGAGACTTTTCCCTTTTGATGAATTCACGCATATCTTGGGTGTCCATCATTTCCATTTGATTTTTGTAGCGCACAAAATCGTCAGGAGTAATATTGAGTGTGGTATCTAGTTTTTCTCGCTCTCCCAAGACAAGGCGCTCATTGAGTCCATCAAAGTACCGAATCTCGTAGTCCTCAAGTTGCCACTTATTGGGCGGTCCTATCCAACTGGCTTTTTTGCATTTGAGATATTCTATAAGCTGCCCCTCGCGATATTTTTCTAGTCGTAGATCTGATGCATACTGCTCAGTCTTTCTGAAGTGCCTGATAAAGATTTTGGTTTCAGGATCCACAAACATGTGGATATCCCTTTTTTTCATCTTATCATTGGTAGTCCAGATATATTTATGCTCAAAGTCTAGGCGGACTTTATTGCCATGTGGGATCAGAAAATGATTGGCATAGAGGTGTGTAAATGTGATGATACTCGCTGCGATTAAATAAGGACGCATGATCCTGCGGTAACTGACCCCCGCATTGAGGATAGAGATGAACTCCGAGTTGAAAGCCAGACGAGACGTAAAAAAAATCACTGCGATGAGTACATAAATGGGAGTGAGAAGACCATTGATATACCATATAAAATTGACATAGTAGTCAAAGCAAATCTCGTATGCCACGCAGTCCTTCTCGATAAATTTTTCCACCTTGGAACTATAGTCTATAGCCACCGAGATAATGGTGAACAAGAGCATGGTGAACATAAATGCTCCCAAAAACTTCTTGATAATATATATGTCTAGCTTCTTCAGCATGGAATGGATTGGTATTAAATCAATCTAAAGTATGTTTTGGATAAATGATTGTGTCGTGTAGGTGTTATTTAAATTTTTTAAGGTTGAATGGTCAAATGATTCAGCATTACAGTCTTCTGGCCATGTTTTGCACCATGCTCGTCTTCCACGCAGTAAAGGTACCGTCTATTATTTTTTCTCTTGCAGTAGTCACCAGCCAAAGATAAAATCCTAGATTGTGGATGGTCGCTATTTGACCCGCCAGCAATTCTTTGCACTGAAATAAATGCCTCAGGTACGCCTTAGTGTGTACGCGACTCACCTCAGTAGTTGCATGGGCATCGATCGGATCAAAACAATCTTTCCACTTCGCGTTCTTTATATTGATCATCCCCTCCGCAGTATAGAGCAAGCCATGACGAGCGTTTCTACTCGGTAGCACACAGTCAAACATGTCTATTCCCAGCGCAATGCACTCCAATATATTCATCGGAGTACCCACACCCATAAGATAACGTGGCTTTTCCCATGGCAATTCGTTGCATACGACATCCGTCATAGCGTACATTTCTGGAGCAGGCTCTCCTACAGACAGTCCTCCGATGGCATTGGCAGGGCGATCAAAATCGGCAATCACCTTGGCGGATTCCTTCCGCAAGTCAGTATAGGTAGACCCTTGGACTATTGGGATCATCGTCTGGGCGTAATCATACTTAGGTTGCGTATTGTCAAAGTGATCACAGCATCGCTTGAGCCATTTGTGTGTCAACTTGATCGATTTTTTAGCATAGTTGTAATCACAAGGATACGGAGTACACTCATCAAATGCCATGATGATATCCCCACCGATAGAGCGCTGTATATCTATCGCGATCTCAGGAGAGAAAAATAGCTTTCGCCCATCTATATGGGAGCGGAAGGTCACCCCTTCCGGTTTTATCTTCCTGATTTCACCTAGAGAGTAGACCTGATACCCACCGCTATCGGTCAATATGGGACCATCCCAGTTCATAAACTTATGCAGTCCACCTGCCTTCTCTAGGATGTCTATCCCTGGACGTAGAAACAGGTGATAGGTATTGCCCAGTATGATTTGGGCTTTGATATCTTTGACAAGCTCGCGCTGGTGTACCCCCTTGACGGTGCCAATGGTGCCTACAGGCATGAAGATCGGCGTATTGATACTGCCATGATCTGTGGTGATTACTCCCGCCCTCGCTTGGCTATGCGCATCTGTAGATGCTAATTCAAAATTGAACATATGTCGCTATATAGAATATCGGTGACTATCAAGCTTCATCACGATGGCGACCATGATGGTAAACGCCAATAATGAAGATCCTCCATAACTTATGAAGGGGAGTGGTATCCCAATGATGGGCACTAGCCCCATGGTCATCCCGATATTGATAAAAAAGTGAATAAATAATATTCCTGCTATACTGTATATATACATCCTCGAAAAATCATTTCGTTGCCGTTCCGCTAAGACCGTAAACCGAAAGATGAAAAAAGTATACAAAAGTATAATTGCCAAGCTACCTAAAAATCCTTGTTCTTCCCCAATGGTGCAGAATATAAAATCAGTGGACTGCTCTGGTACAAAGTTGAGTTTTGTCAGCGTACCCTGTAGAAAACCTTTTCCTTTGAGCCCTCCAGATCCGATAGCCAATTTGGATTGCAATACATTATAAAGGGAGCCCTGAGGGTCGCATTTTTGAGGATTGAGCCATACATTGAGGCGGTCCTGCTGATGTGGCTTGAGGATGTTGTTGAAAGCATAATTTACGGATAATATCACACCTACGGCAACTACGGCGCCGGAGAAGATAGCGATACCAAGTCGCGGATTTCGATTGAGCCAATGATAAACACTCAGACCAGTCAGAAGCACACCACTCGCTATAAAGGCGTAGATAGCCAACCCATTTTGCAGCGCTGCCACCATCGCCCCCAGCCAAACTGTAAAACCCAAAAAGTAATATAGATTGACAGTTCGTAGATTGGAGATCAGGAAAAAAGTAAGGAGCATCAGCACCCACATGATGGTATAGTTGATCCCCAAAAGCATCGTGCTCAAGAACAAAATAAACAAACTCACCCCTATAATATATGGAGCCACTGGCATACCCTCTCTAAACAGCAGGATGAAGAAAGAGACAAAAATCAACGCAGAGCCAGCATCTGGTTGCAGCAAGATGAGCACCATCGGCAGAGCCAATATCCCAATCGCATTGATACGTGCGCGCCAGTTGTTCAAGTCTACCGCATAGGAACTTAGATACGCCGCCATCGCAAGAGCTGTCCCAAACTTGGCAAACTCTGAGGGTTGCAGGGAGAAGCCACCAGGGAGATGAAACCACGAGGTCGCTCCCTTGATAGTAGAGCCAAACACCAGCACTAGCAGAAGTGCCGCCATCGTCAATCCATAGATGATAAAGGCTACTGTCCGCCAAAACTTCCACTCCACGACTGTGATCAAGAAGAAGATCACCAAGGAAAGACCGATCATCAGCGCCTGCTTTCCAGCGGAGGTGCGTAGGATAAAATCCATGCCCTCTTGCGTATATCCATCCCCGTAGCCGACCGTATAGATCATCAGCCAGCCCACACCGACGAGGCTCAGGTAGAGCGAAAAGCTCACCCAGTCCAATCCATCAATTCCTGCAGAATTACGTCTAGCCAAAAAGTTTGATTTTATTATTTACCTTCGATTTCGAATGGTAATTTCCAAACAGTAAAAGTAACACCAATCCTTTGGATATACTAATTAGGCAATAGCCTTCACATATAATGGAAAAACAAAAGAAATGGCGACTCATATTAGGCAATGCTGATCCCGAATCGGGAGAGGAGGACCTAGAGCAGGGTAGTATGGAGCAGGGCATGGATGATGTCATGGATGCCCTCTATGACGAGCCCGACCGCAAGGGAGGTCTCGGCAAGTCTGCCCCAAATGTCAATCGATGGCTAGGCGACATACGTAAGTATTTTCCCAAGTCTACCGTACAGCTCATGCAGCGTGACGCGCTGGACCGCCTCGGCCTGGAGCAGCTGCTCATGGAGCCAGAGCTATTGGAGTCCTTTGAGCCGGACATGGATCTCATTTCGACCATTATTTCACTCAATCATCTGCTGCCCGATCGCACCAAGGAAACCGCGCGCATGATCGTCAAGAAAGTGGTAGACGAAATCATGGAGCGACTCAAGTACCCGACCCGAGCAGCGGTGCGTGGAGCCCTTAGCCGCACCCATCGGGAACGCAAGAAAAACCCACGCTACGTAGATTGGAATCGCACCATCCGCTCCAACCTCAAAAACTACCAAGTAGAATTGGATATGATCATTCCAGATCACTTCATCGAGCATGCACGTCGTGGCAAGGCGCTCAAGCACATCTATCTGCTCGTAGATCAGAGCGCCTCCATGTATGAGTCCATCGTATATGCGGGCATATTCGGCGCCATCCTCGGATCACTCCAGACCCTAGAGACACGCCTTATTGTTTTTGACACCAACCCCATCGACCTCTCGCATCTGCTCGACGATCCCGTGGAGCTCCTCTTCGGCACCCAACTCGGTGGAGGCACAGACATCGGAATGGCGATGCGCTACGCATTGGACGGCATGAGCAATCCTATGGAGACGATCCTATTTCTTATCTCCGATCTCTACGAGGGCGCCTCAGAAGACTACCTCCTCCAGCAAGTCGCTGAAGCACAACACAAGGGTGTCCGCCTCATCAATCTACTCGCCCTCAATGACAAAGGCAAACCTTCTTATGACAAAGAACTCGCGCGACAGATGGCGCAGTTTGGAGCCACTTCATTCGCCTGCACCCCTGACCGCTTCCCCGATCTGTTAGAAGCGGCATTAGAGAAGAAGTCCTTAGATGAGTTTGAAATTCCAGAGTAGGATTATGATTTGGGAGTGCCCATGTTTTTGCTGAAAAAAGCAAAACCATGGACCGCGCTATCCAGGACTCCACGTTCGTTTCGGTCCTATCGGACTCCCAGCCAGAGGCTGGTCTCCTTACTATCGCTCACTCAAAAAAAAAAGAATCCATTCATTTAATCCGGTCACTACAAATTTGAAAAATCTGAATACCTTAGGATATTAGAGTATTTAAGTTTGTACAACTTAATTTCTAAATCAACTAGCTACCGAAACTTAAATTAGAGTATTTAATAAACTAACTACATGCGTCATTTTAAACTTCAAATGGTATTATAGCCACAGTTTAGATTTCGAAAAAAGTTTAGTTGCTTTCAAGAAAATCCAAATCGTATTTATATTTCAAACAAAATTCGATGAGCTGATCTAATAGTGCTTTGTTGATTGCTTGGTAATCTGCAGAATTAAGGATAGGTTTTTGAACCCCAAATTTATCCTTAGTAGTGTTGCGATTGATAATCGTACTTTCATCAAAATCTGAATTGAAATCTATATTCTTATTTTGAAAAAACAGTTTTAGATCTTCTTGAGCATGCTCCAGTCTAATAATACCTGCTACTTTTTGCTTTTCAATTAGTTTAATCCATTCAATGTAAGAGACAATCGCTTTTTCTAGCGTATTATTGTAAAGGTCAAGATCAAGCCCTGAAGATTCATAGATGTGGTAACGCCGATAGTTATATGAAAGCAAAATTCCATTTTCTAAAATAATAGAAGGAATTATATCCTTAGGATGCCTAACTAGCAACAAAATATTCTCTGGGTTCATTTCATACCTAGAGGTATTGTATTTTCCTATATTATGGTATCCAAACAAAGGAGTATTTAAATTTGATGCGGCGTGTAGCCAGCTACATATTCCATCTCCTTCCAACCTTTCATGTCCAAGCTCAAAACCAAACTTTCCAAACAGTTTACTTATATATCTTGTTCCACTACGTGGGTGGCCTGCAACTAGATAATCAAACGATTTAACTGTTAATGCATCATCCTTGTAGGCAATCTGCTTATTACAATAATGATTTGTTTTGGTATGCTTTCCTTGTAAGGGGAGTTCTATTTCACTTCCAATCTCATGATTAAATTTCAAACCATTTTTGATGAGTGGAATTTTATCGTCAACTCTAGTTTTGAAGCTTAACCAATTGTCAACAATAGAACCAATGTCAATGGCGATACCACCAGCGTCTTTTATTTTACTGCAATACATTTTACCTAAAAAACCTGCGGCCACTAGAAAGACGTTTCCTTTTTGGCAATTGGTTATTTTTTGAAGGATTTCTTGATATCGTATAGGGTAGTGAGTAGTTTCATTTTTTTTATATCCAAATAAAGGAGAATATTTTTTTTCACTTGGAATAGTTAAGATGTCAACTTCCTTAATACCAAAACGTTCGGTTATATATTCTTTCAAAGAAGGGTGGCAGGTTATTATACTTATCTTATCTAGATCAGACAATATGTAGTTATATAAATCCCATGTTTCTAAATCAAAATGACAATGACTAGAAGTAAGAATTTTTGAGTCTAACTTATCACTAAGTACCAAGTCCATAACTCCCAATATTCCTCTGATACCTCTAGTGTTATTATTTACCAATACAGAAACCTTACCTAAGGTTCTAAACAATCTTCGGTCTGGTATTATTCCAATAATGTCAGAGTTTATAATTGCATCTTTTAAATTAATAGTAAAATTAAGATTAGTTTCTTTATCCAATATTGGCAAACCATGCCACCATATTAATTGAATGTCCTCTTGATCTTTAGATTGAATTTTGCGAGAATGCTCAGGATATTGAAGATAATTTCCTTCTCCATCTCCTAATCTAATAAAAGAAGTGGGGATTTTATTGTCAATTTTATCTTTTAATATTTTTGCAATTTTATAGGCATGATTTGGGTCTTCGTAGGTGTTTAAGTAAGCGTTCCCAATGTTTTCAAGTTTATTTAAATATAAGATCGTTTTTTCAACTACAAAATTGATGTTTATATTACTTTCTAATTTGCTAATTAATTTTCGAGTTAATTTTCGGGGGTCAAACTCAAAATTAATTTCGTTCAATTGATGTTGAATGGCTTTGTTCTCTTTATTTGTTAATGTTAAAGATGTATTTATAACTGGCGAATTAATAAAATTGTAAAATCTAATACCCAATTTTAAGACATCGTATTTCGTTGACATAGCGTTTACTTCACCTGTTTCAATATTTAATACACTTTTAATTAAAATAGGAATATTTTTAAAATATCCCAAGCTTAAATAAGAACTAATACTTCCATGCAGAACAAATAATTTATTCTCTGTATCTAGGTTTGAAGATTCGCTTAATTCTGTAATGGAGGCAAAGTCACCTTTACCTAAATATATTTTTAAAAGTTGTTTTACAATCTGAGGATTTGATTGTGCTTCTTTTTTTAGAATTTTTATTGCTTGACTTTCCTTCCCTTTAAGTTGGAGATGGTTAATGTATTTATTCAGAATCCAAGGCTGATTAAGGCCAAAGGTTTCGTAAGTATCAGTTATCAACTCGTCATATTCTTTTGTTCTATTTGTGTTGTAAAAAATTTCCAAAATCAACATACGAAACTGTAAAAAGTCGGGAAATTTTTCTAATCTTATTGTACATTGTTTAAGCCCTAGTTCCCAATTTTTTTGTTCAATTAACAACTTACAATAGATAAAATGAATAGGAATATTTTCAGTATCCTCAAAAGTAAATTCTTTGTGTTGAAATAAAATATGAATATTTTCTCTAGCTAATTCTAGCTGCCCATTATCATAATCTATTAAAATTTTTATTAAAATAGCTATTTTTGAATCTGGGGTATAAAACTGTTTACAAATTATATTTGCTTTGTTGATTTTTTTTAATCTAATCAGCCTTTGCATAACCAATCTAACTAACTCATATTTATTTTCATGGTTTGAAAGTGTAGATGCTAAATTAAAAAGTTGTTCTGATTTGTTTAGTTGAAATAAAACATTTATAAACCATTTGTAAACGACAACACTAAAATTTTGAATTTGAATATTTTTAGTTAATACTTCCAAGGCTTTCTCCCAGGAGCTGTTCCTCATATGCACTCGGACCATTATTTTTGCCAAGTTAATATTATTTGGTTTTAGTTCTATAGCTCTCTGAATTGCTCTTGTTGCTTTAGGTATGTTGTTAAGTTGTAGTTGACATTGCGCTTCCATTCTCAAAAGCCAAAGTGGACAACTACTATGGTTTATATAGTTTGCAGACAAAGCTACAAAGTCCCTATTTTTTTTATTCTGAAAATACAGTTTTAGTTTTGGATAGTCTTTGGAAGTATCCCGTATTTGCAAGTAATTATCAGAAATATACTCAAACTGCTTTTTACTTTCTTGGTCTAATAAGAAATTCGCACAGATGAACAAAGGTTTATTATTCTGAATAATTCTTGTATTTTCTTCATCAATTCCACCTGTAAAGAGCATTGAGTTTTTAGAATATAAATGATATGGTCCTGGAGTTTGATACCCTTCCTGTAATGCATACCACAAGAATACTCTAATGGCGTAAACTGATTTATTCGAACGAAGGGTATTTTTGAAAAAAACATCTTTCCAGTCATTTGAAAATAAATTAAATGCCTCTTCACAAGCTTTTCTACTTAAGATTACGGGAAAGTGTAATTCTTTAAAGGGTGGATTCTCTTCAAAATGTTCCAAAAAGACTTTATTGGCATTATGTCTAAATGTCTGAAACTTAGTGTCTCCTTGTGCATACTTAACTAAAGCTTCGTTAAAGTCTAAATTTAGATTTAGATTCGGCTCAACAATCGCATATGGAGTGCCTCTCTCTGAAAAAACATGTTTGTCTAGATGTAAAGGAGCTCCAATAAAATAATCGTCACAACTGTATATAAAAGTTTCAGACAAGCCTTCAATGTTCCACAAGAAGGCTTCGATTAAGTTTGAATCAAAAGTTACTTGACCAACAAGATTTTCTGGCATAATATCCTTTTGATATACAAAAGTGATTTTATTTTGAAAAGCTTGATTCAAGAAACTCAAATCAAAAATTTGATCATTGGTTACTATATAAATATGATTAACCTCTGTAAAATGGGACTGTACTGTTTTTAAGGAAAAATTTATTTCACCAATGTTGGTATATCTAACTTGGTTTTGTTGAAAGTTGTCCCCTTTATCAGGGTAGAACCCTGCACATTTTTTAAATGTTTCTAAGAAATTTTTATCTGACATATCGACCCAAGTATACACTAGGTCAACTTTTTTATTTGAGGGTATTTTTAAAGCAGCCAGTGGCTGATTAACATATCGTTTATAATTTTTAATGTTTTGAACATAGAGCTCAAGTGCTTTAACCGATTCTAAATTTAATCGATTATCATTATATATTTTGACAAGTTGATTTTCAATTGCGACATCTAATTTTGCCGATGGTATTAATAAGGCATAATCTTGGGGTTTAAGAGCCTCTAACGCCAAAAATGCTTTAAATATATTTAATATTTCATGCTGTGGTTTTGAAATTTTAATAGATAGATGCAATTTTTTAGCAATCCAGTATGCTGAATTGGGTAGTTGTTCAAGAGTATCAGAGCAAAGTTTGTCAGCAGATATAAAACGCTTTAGGGATAATAGTAATTGTAGGGTATGCTTTTTGTTGATTTTGTTTTTGTGCAAATTAAATGCCTCTATCGCTTCTTCTTTTTGTTTAAGAATTAGGAATGTTTGGATGAGTTTTAAATATCCATAGCTTTGCTTTGGAAAAAGCTCACAATATACCTTTGCAGTATCGTGCGCTTTTTGTCGTTCTTCCAATTTACTATGTAGATTTATTTTTTGCCGATAAAAGACTTGACATGCATCT
The DNA here is from genome assembly GCA_023299965.1 of Saprospiraceae bacterium. Lineage (GTDB taxonomy): Bacteria > Bacteroidota > Bacteroidia > Chitinophagales > Saprospiraceae > JALZVN01. The sequence continues at coordinate 14,404 of JALZVN010000185.1, forward strand.
ATCGAAGAGATTGCATGCGCAATAACTAAAAATGCAGAATCAAATTTATTATACTTTACAAATA
>JALZVN010000186.1 GCA_023299965.1 Saprospiraceae bacterium
AGTAAGATCAAGTTGCAATCATTAATGGATCAATTGCTCAATAGTGGTTTTGCAGCTGAAAATAGTTCTTACAAGGCTTCATTGGCGCGAATGCGTGATCAATTGATTATAGATCAGATAATGAGATTAGCTATGCGAGACGAAGCTTCCGTAGAGGCTAAGGCTAGTTGCTTTTACACACTGGAGCAATTAGTCGGTCGATTACAGAATTCATCTGCTAATTCTAAAGAACGCAATGCACATATTTTGCTGGCTATTCAAAAAGTCAAACAATTTATGGATGATCCAGAGGAGTGGGAAAGCCCGTCTTCTTTAGAAATGCCAGCAGGTTCACCTATTGGTTGCGGACATATTGGGCATTAGCCAAAAAAAAATGCTACAGAGTGCGTGCTTAGATTGTTGAATATTAATCAGTTATATTTTGCTGTATTTTTGACGCGTTTTTTGGACTATTTGTTGATCTATTTCAGCTGTCTAAATATTAAATAATTAGATATATGTATAGAGTTTCTTGCCAATTAAATTTACTTTTGTGCACAAGCAAGACACAAGAATCTTAATAAACTCTGATACATATTAACAAGAAGTCATTGGTTTTTAGTGTCAAATTTGACTGTATGTACTTGATTTGGTGCTGTTTAAGGGAGTTCGCTTAGCATCATTTTTAAGACAGCTTGGACACTGGCAAATACATGAATTAAATGCTGATTTGTAGTGTATTATACATAAGGCAAAAGGATAAATAGTAGACAAGGAGGTACTTTCATTTTTCAAGCAATAAATGATTATCTTCAATTTTTAATAATTTTATACACTCAAAATTTAAAGTATATGAAAAGCAATTTTTACAATTTAATTTTTCTAACCGTTTTGCAGATTTGCCTATTTGCTGGTGTTGGCTATAGTCAATGCACAGACATTATAGCTAATGGAGGAGCTCCATGGACAGACTTTGAAACTACATTTCCAGTAGCTCCTTGTGATAATGGAACAGGATGCTCAGTTTCAGAAATTACTGCTTTTGAGGTGTTTGCAGCTGAGGGATATACTTTTCTCAGTCTAATCGGTGGTATAGATTATACATTTAGTATGTGTAATGGTCCTGGTGCAGGTGCTTGGGTGCCTGATTTTGCAGTTTTAGATCCTACTGGTGAAGTGATTACTTTTGGGGCAGGAGATGGAGATGCATGCTCTATTACATTTACAGCAACTACTGATGGAACATATACGGTAATTATTAACGAAGCAGAAGCTTGTGGTGCGCTTAGCGGTAATCAAGGAGTTGGAAATGGATTTCCAGCATTGACTTGCGTGAATGGACCTGCTTGTGAAGTTGTGGAATGTGAAGCAGGACAGCTGCTTACTACGGGTATGGCTTGTGCAGCCAATGGAGCTTTTGATCTAAATGCAGTAGGCGGATTAATTCCGGATGGCGGTTCATTTGGATGGGCTTTTTCTGATGCTATGGGTGGTACAGGTGGTTTAGCTGGTGGCTTTTCACTTACAGGAGCGCCAGCGTCAACATCCTATGATGCAGATTTAAATGGCGTTTTAAGTGCAAATGGTCTTCCACCTTTGGCTGGTATTTGGCTAGTTACTGGTTTTGTGGATGATGCGAATGGCACAACATGCTCTGTTACTACAGAAGCATTGACTGTAGATTTTGATCTGGAAGGACCAGTTCTTGATTCGTTAACGCAAACAGGAGCAAACGAACTTACAGTTGTTGTTTCTGGTGGTGCGGCACCATACACATACCTTTGGGATGATGCAAATGCTCAAACAACGGCTACGGCAACTGGCCTAGATAATGGATCTTCGATTAGTGTAATAGTAACTGACGATAATGGATGTCAGGTTTTTGGATTTTTTGATTTTGATCCAGAGGTTATCGTATGTTCCGCAGGTACGCTTACAACTATCGGAGATGTAGCTATTTGTGATGTAGCAGATACTTTTGATTTGGTTGCAGAACTAGATACTCTACCTGCAGGTGGACAATATATATGGGCAGGAAGTGATATATTAGGAGGAACGGGAGCAGTTGCGGGTGGTTTTAATTTAACTAACTCCACACCAAATGTAACCTTTGATTCAGATTTGAGTGGTATTTTAAGTGCTAATGGTTTAGCTCCATTAAGTGGTGCGTGGGTATTTAGAGGTTTAGTAGCTGATGCTGCAGGTAACCTTTGTTCTACTACTGCTGATTCTCTTATTGTACGTTTTGGGACAGAAAGTCCAGCGATTGTTGATATCGTTTCTAATGGTATTGATGAATTGACAGTTAATGCTACTGGTGGAGTAGAGCCTTACTCTTACCTTTGGTCAGATGGTCAAACTACACAAACTGCTGTAGGTTTAGTGCCAGATGTATATACTGTTTTAGTAGTGGATGCTAATGGGTGTTTAGTGGAAGGAGAGTCTAATTTTACGGTTAGTGCAAATTCAATTGCTTCTTTAAATAATCATAGCATTACTCCAAATCCAAATAATGGTACTTTTTCTGTTCAATTGGATTTTGATAACAGTCAGTTTGTGGAGGTTGAAGTTTTAGATATTACAGGAAGAGTAGTAGAGAAAATAGGAAGAGAAGTAAGTGCAAGCAGTTTCGATTTTAATTTGAATAATAATTCTGCTGGAATTTATTTTGTAAGAATCATCGCAGGTACAGAATCATTGACTGAAAGAATAGTAGTGAGTAAGTAATTACAATATTACTTTCAAGTAATACATTCCGCTTATGCTTTAATGGCATAAGCGGATTTTTTTTTGATAGCATGATCTCTAGATATTTGTGTTTACCTTATAATATGAGTAAAGATTTGCTCAACAAAATAGTATGGGTATAAAGTCGTTTAACAACATGTTTAGGAAAGTTTAACACTAATTTTATGATAGAAACACAGTGTTTACGATCTTTTGAATATGGTTTTGTCGGCTTTTCTATGTCACGGCAATGGGTGCCTATCACTGCCTTCTTATTCAAGTAACGTGTTATCATATTGATTTTAGTGTAATTTGACAAAAGCTAAGAACAATTGACATAGTAAGTTATTAGATATTGTAATTTGTACTGTCACAATTCAGATGCAATTCGCAAGGTTTAAGTTTTTAATAGTTAGAATTTATAATAGTACTGTATAAATCTCTTTAAATATTTAGGATGAAAAGGTTAGGTGTTATTCTGTTTTGCTTATTATTCTTTTTTTTAGAAGGCTATTCTCAAGTTGGGATAGGCACCAAAGTTCCAGTAGGGGCTTTAGAAATTAAGTCTATCAATGGTGGCTTGACATTGCCTAGGATGAATACTTCTCAACGTGATGCACTTGGCGTTACTGGCAGAGTCAGAGGAACAATTATTTATAATCTAGATGGTGATTGTATTGAAAGATTTGATGGAACTAACTGGAATAAGGTGTCTGAAGTTACATGGGGAAACATACTCAATGTACCTAGTGATGTATTGGATGGTGATGATGTTAATGATGCAGATAGTGATCCGTTGAATGAATTGACAATTGGTGTAGCAATAGATACTTTGAATAACAATTTATTTCTATTGAATGCAAATGGTAGTAGAGTTGATATTCCTACTGACCAGTTAATTGGACTTATAAATAATCAGGGAGGATTACAAACGCAATGGGGGTTAGTACAGAACATACCAGCTGATATAGCAGATGGAGATGATGTAAATGATGCAGATGCAAATCCAACTAATGAAATTCAGGATATAACTACCGATGGTACCTCAGGAAATATTTCTTTATCTGATGGTTCTACGATCAATATTAATGTTGCCGATGGAGATGCAAGTGCTACAAATGAGTTGACCACTAGCGTCCGTTTTGATGCGTTGACCAATCAGATGTATATAGTTAATGGTGACGGTACTGAAGTGCCGATACCTACTAATGATCTCGTTGATTTAATAAATGTTCAAGGTGGAGTAAGCCCAGACTGGGCGAATGTTACCAATATACCAGCTGACTTAGCGGATGGAGATGATGTAAATGACGCTGATGCTAATCCAACTAATGAGATACAAAGTATAACTACGGATGGGACACCTGGTAATTTGACCTTATCAAGTGGTGGAACTATTAATTTGAATACTCAAGATGCGGATTCAGATATAACGAATGAGATCCAAGATATCTCTACAGATGCTACTGCGGGTAATATCACCTTGTCAGATGGATCAACTCTGACTTTGAATGTAGATGATGCTGATTCAGATATAACGAATGAGATCCAAGATATCTCTACAGATGCTACTGCGGGTAATATCACCTTGTCAGATGGATCTACGTTGACCCTGAATGTAGACGATGCAGATTCGGATATAACGAATGAGATCCAAGACATCTCTACAGATGCTACTGCGGGTAATATCACCTTGTCAGATGGATCTACGTTGACCCTGAATGTAGATGATGCGGATTCAGATATAACGAATGAGATTCAGGATATCTCTACAGATGCTACTGCGGGTAATATTACCTTGTCAGATGGATCTACTTTGACCTTGAATGTAGATGATGCGGATTCAGATATAACGAATGAGATTCAGGATATCTCTACAGATGCTACTGCGGGTAATATTACCTTGTCAGAC
>JALZVN010000187.1 GCA_023299965.1 Saprospiraceae bacterium
TTTAAGGATTCCTTTTTGGGTAGGAAAACTCAGATTGAAAGCCAGATCTTGAAAGTCAATTTCTTCTCCTCCAAAATCCAATCCCAACTGGGTCAATAAACCCACTGTCGAAAATCTATAATTGAATACGTAGCTCGCTCCGTTTTTATCCTTTTGAAATGGTCCTTCGCTACTCAACTCCAATCCTATCAGTCCTATCTGTGCAAAATGTTTTCGCTTATTACTATCTCCATTCCGTAGACTCATCCCCATGATACCAGATAGTGCATTTTGGTATGCTGCTGGATAAATTGATTTATAAAATTGGCTTTGCGAAAGCATCTGTGCGCTTAAGATATTTACACCGCCTGCATTTTGAGTAGGACGATCAGAAAAAGTTCCTGCATTGCTGGCGTGATTTGGATTTACAATCTCTACGCCTTCTAAATACCACTTGAAATAATCAGGCTGATTTCCCCTGATCGAAATACTATTGGACTGGTCGTTATTATTCGCAACACCTGCAAAATTTTGAGCTGCTCTAGCGGGATCAAAAAAGGTGGCCGGCAGTTTTCGGATTTCATCTGTAGTGATTGTCTGCACAAGGTTGGGCAAAAATTCCTGCTCGTTGTATCGCCCTATCGTGACATCTACTGTACTGATTGGAATCTCGCTTGGCGCTAACCTAAAGATTAGATTTTCTCCACTGCTTTCAGAGGTTATTTTCAGAGACACATCTTGCGCAGTGTAGCCAAGATGCTCTACAAAAAGCCTATAGTCTTTATCATATTCTATATATAAATTGTATCTCCCTTCAGGATCAGAGACGTCGCCTTGCTTGAATTCCTCTCCAAGGTACAGCTTCAAAGTAGCTCCCTCTAGCCCTACCCCGTCTTCGTTAAGCACTTTGATGTGCAAAACGCCTTGTTCTGTTTGGGCGAATACCGTACTCCACAAAGCAATAAAAATAAATAATAAGTTTAGTCGCATGGGACAAAGGTAAGGGCTTAGGTGGAGAAATGCTTTATTCATTTTATTCCTAGTCTAGTAACCACATTTTCAATCGGTTACATATTAAGATGCTTCTACAAATCTTTGAATTGGGATTATATTTGACAGACTACCTGAGAGAAACTACACATATGTAAATAATTGAAATTCTTTCAGAATTTCGATACTAAGCAATATACGGGATTAATGTAGGTCCCTTTTAGTACGTATATACAAGAAAATAGAGTTACATAAAACACCTCTTGTTATACCTAAAACAATACCTAACATTTTCTGTTTAATTCCCACATGAAGATGATCAAGAAATATAAACTATCAGAAAGAGACGTTGATCGGATCGTAGAGATGGCTTGGGAAGACCGAACACCTTTTGACGCCATCAAGGATCAATTTGGTGTACCAGAGGGAGATGTCATCAAGATTATGCGCTCAGAAATGAAATTGTCTAGCTGGAAAATGTGGCGCGAACGCGTGCAAAACCGAGCGACCAAGCATCGTAAAAAATCTGTAGATGGTGTTATTACATTCAAATGCAGCAGGCAACGCCGTATCTCGAATAATAAAATCTCTAAACGCTAATTTTTCAGAAAGAACTCTTCTATAAAAAATAAGACACCAAAAAGAGAACTACAGTTACGATCAGTCCATACATAAATACACCATAACATATACTGAGGTATCGATATTTCTTGGCGAGTACCTTACCCAACCAGTAGATATCTCTGGTCATTGAGGAATACAAAAAGTCTTCATCCTTGATCATCTCTTCAACGCCCCATTCATAATCTTTGAGATCCATGTTGTAGAAATTACCGAAGAAGAGAAGGTTGGATTTTTTTTCTTCAATGTCCTTACGAGTGAATTTTCCTTCTGTGATTTTTGGTCTAGTAGATAGCGTCGCAAATATGATGGCTATGAGGCATGTCAATATTAAGCCCGCTGTAGGCAATAGTAGATTAGGATTGGTCTCTAAGCTAGGTACCAAGTTGGCAAACACAATAGAAATGATAATTGCGTTGATACTCAACATGATATTCGCCTTATTATCTGCGATGCTACTCAGATTGACGTGAGTCCGATAAGTAGTACGATACATCGTCTCTACTCCCCTACCTAGTTTGATGTTATTGATAGCTACATCTTCTGGCTTTGCGTTGGATACAATTTGTGCTGCCATGGATGAGGTTGTTTTTTTAAACTTCTTAGATTTTTCAGCAAAGACATCGTCCGGATCTTTCGGAAATCCTTCGCTCGGGTATAGTCTTATTTTTTGCTTTAGCAATTCACGTACGTACTTTTGTTTTCGCTTATCGTATAAGGCTGTAGCCGCTTTGGTATGGAAGTCATGACTTTCCATAAATTGGATTTCAAAATCAATCCATTCTTTTTCTGACATGTGTTTTCCACTCATCGTCGCCATCTCCTGACGCACCAAATCGCAACGTACCCAATAGGTCGTCTTGCCCAGGTGAGACAAATCCGCATCGGCGATGATCTGCTCTGAGATAGTCGTCGGGTTTTGCGGTAACTTGGTAGCCATGATCAGTATCCCTACTGCATCAATTGCCGCTTGAGGATAAGACTCTTTCTTCATCCAATCTGCCGCTATCTTACATCCTCTTTCCTCATGCCCTTTTGGTCCTTCTGTATAACCCGTGTCATGAAACCAAGCCGCTATCAAAAGCAACTCCCTTTGCTCCTCTGTTAAATCATACGACAAGAATAACTCTGCCACTGCTTCCACGACTTGACGCGTGTGCTCCAAGTCATGATACACATATTCTACAGGCATTTTTTGCTGAAAAAAATCAGTTACAAAAGCCTCCGCTTTGTTAATTACTTCGCTTACTAAATTCATCTACTGTCTGGCTATGGTGCTATATTCAACAATTCTTAATTGAATGTACGCAATAATTTAAAAATGGTGCTGTAATAGCTGCTAAATCGATCCTTGTCAAATGTTAGCTATCCCTTTCTAAACGGAATACGACAGCCAAAAAGGATGTTTTCCCCAAAACATTAACTAGACTTTAAAAGTTTATCCTTGATTATCTATTTATATTGCACTTACAAACTCGGAATATTATGCAGATCTACAGATATATCACTTTCAGCCTGACTTTTTTACTATTTCTAGGCATTGTCCCCCTCCAAGCGCAGGAGGAAGACGAATCTGGTAGCAAAACCTGGAAAACGCTTTCCAAGATCACCTATCGCAAGCAATTTGACGAACTCATGGGCTTCAAGATAGATGTTCCTGTGTTTTCAGATGATGTCAAGGCGCTTGAGGGCAAAGAAATCGTAGTCAAGGGCTATATCATCCCGACAGAAGGCTACAAGAGTCATACAGAATTTGTCTTTTCCGCTTTCCCGTACAATATGTGTTTCTTCTGCGGAGGCGCAGGTCCGGAAACCGTGATGGAAGTAGAAGCCAAAGCACCGATCAAATTCACCGCAGAGGCAGTCAGTATCCGAGGCGTACTAGAACTCAATGATGACGACATCAATCGCTTGATCTACATCTTGAGAGAAGTGGAACCGCTTTAAGGAGGTGTGCTAGGTGCTAGGTGCTAGGTGCTAGGTGCTAGCAAAATTAAAAAAGCTAGACGTGTATTCGACATGCTGGCAATTCATAATTCATCACTCATAATTCACAATTCATTTGTCGCCATCCCGGCTCGAAAAAAGCCGGCACCGCGCTATCCGTTTTACTCCGGTCGCTGATAGGCTGTTCTGCTAGACTTGTAGCAGCGTCTCTTCTCGTACCTCGGCGAGCCATTGCTACAAGAGCATCACTAGCCTATCATCCACCTACGTGCTCACTCCTATCGCTTGTCGGAGAAAAAGTGTTGATTTGTTTATTTGTGTATGCGTGTATTTGGATTTAAATTTCACCTCCGCAATCTCAGCGTGATCACAAAAAATGTTTATTTGTTTATGCGTGCATTTGTTTATTTGGTTCTTAGATTTTCTATCTATCCCTCCGTAAACTTTGTATGAACATGAGAGAAAGGAGCTAGAACCTAGCGCCTAATACCTAGCACCTTTTAAAAATTGTTTATTTGGCTTTAATTTTCACAATGTAATCTCAGCGTGATCTCAAAAGAGAAAAGTACACGAGAAAAAAGAAGCTAGCGGCTAGTAGCTAGAACCTAGGGGCTTTTTCAAAAATGTTTATTTGTCCGTCTTTATTGATTAATAGGAAGGTCTACAATTGTATAGCATTGTAAATTGATCATTGCACATTAAAAATTCATTTTTCAGTCCAATTTCTCCCAAGTCAAACTATCAAAGCTGCGCCATATCACGTAAAATATAATTGG
>JALZVN010000188.1 GCA_023299965.1 Saprospiraceae bacterium
TGCTGCCCCAATATCTGATGGCTCTCCAATACGCTTGTATGGAATTAGTTTGTTTAATTCATTAAGAGCACTTTGCGTTTCCCAAGCATCTCTATTAATCGGTGTTTTAATAGCACCTGGTGCAATACTATTCGTTCTTACTCCTAGGGGACCATATTCTTGAGCTATTGTTTGCATCAACATTACAATAGCTCCCTTCGATGCAGCATAATTTGCATGACCTGCCCAAGGAATAACTTCATGGACAGAACTCATATGTATAATTTTGCCTAAAGCTTTTGAGACTTCAGGTCTTCTACCTCGTCTCAAAAATTCTTTAATAGCCTCCCTTGCACATAAAAATTGACCAGTTAGATTTACATCAATTACTAACTGCCATTCTTTTAGGGGCATTTCATGCAATGGAAAATCACGTTGCAAACCAGCATTTGCAACACAGATATCTACAGTCCCGAATTTATCAATTGTTTGCTTGAACATATTGACAACCTGATCTTCTTTACTAACATCAGCTTTAATTGCAATTGCGTTTCCACAGCTAGAATCACTAGTAATAGCGTGCGCTATTTCTTCAGCTACTTCTGGTTTGGATACATAATTAATTACAACATTAGCTCCGTCTTTAGCAATTGCTTTTGCTACGGCTGCGCCTATACCAGAATTGGCTCCGGTAACAATCGCCGTTTGATCGCAAAGTCTTTCATTTGGCTTCTGAAACATATTCTATTTTTTATTATTTAGTGATTGCAGGCATTTTACCACCTATCTTTGTTTGAATTTTATATAATCCAGAATGAGCCGTTAAGTAAAGTGTTTTACCATCATCTCCCCATGCCATATTAGCAGGTCTTTCTGGTCCAATAATTTTACCTAATAAAGTCGCTTCTGGAGAGATTATCCATACCCCGCCTGGTGCAGATACATACACATTACCTTTTAAGTCTACTTTAATACCATCCAAAGCTTCTGTTTCATTTGTTTGTATCATATTATAGAATACTTCAGCTTTGCCTAATGTACCATCTACCTTCACCGGAAAACGATATACTATTTTAGAATTCATCACATCTCTTATATCCCAATTCGTTACATAGAGATACTTTTCGTCAGGGGAAAATGCTATACCGTTCGGACCACCCACTTCAGTAGTTAAAAGTTCAACTTTATTATTTACTACTCTATAGACTCCTTGATGTGGAGTTTCTTTTGCTGGATCCATGTAAGCTTTTTTCAAACCATATGGCGGATCAGTGAAATATAAGGTTCCATCAGATTTAAAAACCAAGTCATTCGGACTATTTAATCTTTGACCATTATACTCTGAAGCAATAACCGACACAGGCCCTTTTCTTTCGTGTTTTATCACCTGTCTGTTCCCGTGTTGGCAGACATATAGCCTCCCATTATTATCAAGTGTTAAGCCATTTGAACCCGGTTGGTGAATTTCTCCAATATCTGTCCCTGAGTAACCTGACTTAGTAATATACACCTCTACATTTTTAGTTAAAGGAGAATATTTATAAATGACATTGGCATTTGGATCACTAAATAATAGATATCCATCGGGATGCCAGACTGGTCCTTCCGTAAATTGAAAACCATCAGCAATCTTTTCAATTTTTGCATCTGCACTTAATAAATTGTCCAGTTCATTTTGGTATTTAACTACATGGCCTAAACCCTTCCAAGTAGGATTAACATCATATTCTTTATGAAAATCAAGGGTTGCTGATCTAATCCAAATATAATTATTAGGTATGTCAGCCATTGGTCCATTAATTCCGAAAACAGCAATTTGAAATTGATCTCCTGGCTTTGCATTATCAGTTAAAAAAATACGATTTCGTGCGTTAAATCCTTTAACCATTCCATTTCCTGATTGACCAAAAGTTTTAGGCAACTTACCATTTACCCATACCTCAGAATAATCATCTATTACTATCTCAAAAACTACGGTAGATCCCGTAGGGTCAAATCCATCAATAGATGCGGGAATCGTAACATTCATTCGATACCAGTTAAAGCTTAGTCTTCCAGGACCTCTTCTTTCTTCTAAAGAAGTTGGATCTAACACCTCCCATTTACTATCGTCATAATCCATGCCGCCAGCTATAGGCTGTATGTTCCACGTGGCTTGCTTAGGACCAGTTGGGTAAAGAGGTAAAGGGTCGTTACCTTCTGGACCTGGAGCACCAAACTGATCATCGACAATATCAACATCAGAATATCTCCATTCCGTTTTTACCATATTTATACCTGCCTGAGTCCTCAAGTCAACTACTACATCAGGATTATCCGCTACAAGTTCTCTACTTTCTTGAGCTAATAAAGTCGATGAAAAAAGACAGAAGAAAATGAATTGCAATATTTTCATATTTTTTATTTTTAAACCCTACACCTCTCAAAATTTTAATAGCTATTCTTGAGAGATGTAGGGATTTTATTTTTTATCTTAATCCTAAAGCTGCTTCAGATATTTCTACATCTTGATCAGCTGATGATGCACCACTTACACCTATACCACCTACTACTCTACCATTAACCATAATTGGCAAACCTCCTCTCATCATGTTATATCCAGCAGTTATCAAAGAGTTTCGTCCTCCATATATACCATCTTCAAGTTTCTTAGTTGGAAATCCAAAGAGTGCAGCAGATCTTGCTTTCCCTATAGATACATCTGATGAAGACCTAAAGGTCCCCGTTTCTCTAATCACGTAAATCGGCATACCTGCTTCATCAACAATTGCAATAGCACCACCTGGAGCTTTATTGTCTCTAAGATATTTAAGTGCTCTCTTTCCAATTTCTTCAGCAGCTTCAAAGGTTAATCTACCATCTTGAAGATGTGCATTTGTAAGATTTGAACCAAAAGACTTACTAAGTCCAGGCCAATTTTTGTCAGCATTAGGTATAAACATTTTAGGACTTTTACTCTCCCACATTGCTTTAGCTTTTACATTACGTTGTACATAAAGTTTATCATTTACAATAGACCAAGTACTTACATGACCTGGCTCCAACATCCCCATAGACGTTGATACTGCACAATGACCTCCATATTGAGGAGCAAATTTGCCTGGGTTAGCCTCAAACTTCTTCTTGTTTGAT
>JALZVN010000189.1 GCA_023299965.1 Saprospiraceae bacterium
GTGAGCCCGTTTAATGCTCAAGGGAAAAGACAAACTTCATTTGCTAGTGTATATGTGCATCCAATGATTGACGATACCATTGAGGTTGTCATCAATCCTGCAGATATAGAATGGGATACTTTTAGAGCTAGTGGTGCTGGAGGGCAGCACGTAAACAAGACCGAATCTGCTGTACGTGTAAGGCATTTCCCTTCTGGAGTAGTTGTAGAGTGTCAAGAAGAAAGATCCCAGCATAAAAATAGAGACAAGGCATTGAAGATGCTTAAGTCTAGGTTGTACGAAATAGAGCTTCAAAAGCAGTATGCGGAAAGAGATTCTGTGGAAGCTGGTAAGACAAAAATAGAGTGGGGAGCTCAAATTAGGAGTTATGTACTGGATGATCGTCGAGTAAAAGATCATCGCTCTAATCATCAAACGAACAAAACCGACGCCGTGTTAGATGGTGATTTGGATGCTTTCTTGAAAGCGTATCTGATGATGGACAAATAATCTTAAATAACATTTTCACTTATCCATTTAGAATATTTATTATTTGCGTTTGCAGACCAATGTGTAATGCAAGGTGTGTCGTAAGAATGTAGTTTGTTAATTTCTGACTCCAGTTTCTCCCAGTTTCGTTCTGTAGTTTTAAGGATGCTTATCCATTCTTTTTCTTTGTTGATTTTTCCTTTCCAACGATACATACTTTGTACAGGATAGATATTTGCACAAGCTATGAGTTCTTTTTCTAGCAGCTTAGCACAAATAGAAGTAGCTTCTTCTTCGCTTGGATAAGTAACATAAATCACTAAAAATGTTGACATAATACCGTAATTTGGTGGCACTAAAATAATTAAAATTGCCACGCCAAACAGGAAAATCAAGGTTCATTATCTTATTACTGTTACTTGCTTTTCTAGGCGTATCTACAGGACGTGCTTATCAATGCATATTTTGGGATATTCCGATAAGATCCTTGCTCTGGAATGAGGACTGGATGACCTCCATTGTGTCTAGCTTTTTAGGTTTGTCTTGGGAAGAATATTTGAAACATCCAAAGGCGGATGATACTATTCAAAGCGCAGTGACTTTACTGGGATACTCATTATTGATCACTGCAGGAATTGCTTTGGTTCGTTTTAGAATGATATTGACTACGATGGCTTTACATTGTAGTTTTCTGATTTTGCTTTTCATTGCCTTTCTATATCATTTGGAGAAATTTCAAACTGCTGGACAGTTCTTTGAATATACACTACAGTTTACGACACCATTACTGTTGTGGTATTATCTTAAAAAAGGAGTGAGCCATAGCTGGGTTTTACTTTTGAAAATATGCGTTGCTTTGACATTTACGAGTCATGGTCTGTATGCCTTAGGTTTTTATCCAGTCCCTGCTAATTTTGTGGCTATGACCATTAATGTGCTTCCTCTAAGTCAAGATATGGCTGTATCCTTTTTGTGGCTTATTGGTATTGTGGATATAATATTTAGTTTTGGCCTTTTTATAAAAGGAAGAGTATTTAAGTTAAGCGTGTGGTATTGTATCATTTGGGGAGGCTTGACAACATCTGCAAGAGTATTGGCAAATGTAGACTTAGGTATGTTTGGCAGTACTATGCATCAGTGGTGGTTTGAGTCTATGTATAGGTTACCTCATTTTTTAATACCCTTACTGTTATACCTCGTTTGTAAGGAGTTGCAGCCAGCGAATCTTACTGTGAAAGAATAGCAGACATTTCAAGAATATCTTGATTCAATGGTTTTATTTTGTTGATAGCGTCATCAAAAGGAACGAACACAATATCATTATTTTGAATGCCAATCATGATATTTGATTTCCCATCTAGTAGTGCATTAACGGCGCCATAGCCCAATCTACTAGCCAGCATACGATCTGCTGCTGAAGGAGAACCACCTCTCTGTAAGTGACCAATGACAGCTACACGCGTTTTATCCTTGCCAATAACAGCGGCAACCTTTTCAGCGATTTGATGCGCTCCACCAAATGAATACCCTTCCGCCACAATAATTACACTGAATAGTTTTTTACGGTCCACGCCTTTTTTAAGGGTGGCAATAATTTCTTCTTCTGATATACAGCTTTCAGGCACTAGGATGGTCTCTGCACCAGAACCTATACCCGTAGCCAAGGCAATGAATCCAGCATGCCGTCCCATTACTTCTATAAAAAAAAGTCTATTGTGAGAATCTGCGGTGTCTCTAATTCTATCTACTGCTTCTATGGCTGTATTAATAGAAGTGTCAAATCCAATGGTAAAGTCTGTCCCGAATAGATCATTGTCTATGGTGCCGGGAATCCCAACGAAAGGGATATCATACTCTTTGGTGAATATTTCTGCGCCTGTGAATGTTCCATTGCCTCCGATAGCTACACAAGCATCGATATCAAAAGCATTTAGTTTGTCAAATGCGATTTTTCTCCCTTCTGGTGTTCTAAATTCTTCGCTTCTAGATGTTTTGAGAATGGTGCCACCTCGGTGGATAATATTTCCAACATCTTTGGTTTCTATACGCTCAATTTCACCATTTATCATTCCGCTATATCCTCTTGAAATGGAATACACATGAAGTCCATGGTAAGTTGCAGTACGGACAACAGCCCTAACGGCTGCATTCATTCCAGGTGCATCTCCTCCAGATGTAAAAACCGCGATTCTTTTGATTTCTTTTCCCATAGATTGTAGATTTTTCAGGTGACTATTCAGTCGATAGCAAAGTAAGTTTAAATTTAGCGTTAAGTCAAATGATATTCTATGAGTTTTTCAATAGGGGAGCGGCATATGTCCATTATTTGTAGTTCTGCAGTCTTCATCGCTTGCGTTAATTCCTCTTGAAAAAAGTATGCGATGCTTCCTACGAAGTATTGAGCCGTATTTTTATATGCAGTATTGAGCTGTATCTGCTGGTGTATGAATTTTGAGAAAGAAGCTTGAATCAACTCATTAACTTGTGGATCATTTTTTAATCGATACATGCATCTTGCAAAACTGGCTATATATTGTTTAGTAGATTCATGCGTATAGATTTTCTTCACTAATGTTTGTTTTGTTTCTCCAGTGAATTCTTGGATAGCGAGCTCAATTTGCGGACTCAGTCTGTCTTCAAAGTATGCCTTTAGAAGTGCTTGTCCTAGTTGGAATCCAGATCCATAATCTCCAAAGAGATAGCCTGAGTTGAAATAAACTTGCTTTATCTTTTTGTTTTCGTAGAGGCAAGAGGCGGCACCGGTTCCTAAAATATTGATTTGACCATTGCTCCTATTGGCAGTCACTCGTGCAGCTGCTAGTAGGTCGGAATAAATGTCAATGTGCGTGTAATCATTAATGCTTTGAATGCATTCTCTGATAATCATTTTTGCAGAGGCTTGTCTGCAGCCAGTGCCATAATACATCAATGATGTATCTGGCTCTTGATCTTTCAAAATTTGCTTTAGAACAATGCCAATGGACTCTTTAGGCATATACGATGGACTGATACCCGTATAAGTAGTAATACTACTTGGTACTCCATTCAATATTTGACAAACTTGTGTACTACTACCGCCTGCTTCTATAATGATCATAAGGATGGTTTTTGAAAGTCAAAAAATTGTAACGTGAACTGTGAAGCTTCTCTTTTCTTGATAGGGACATTCCAAAAGCCTTCGTATTGAATACTGCTTGGGTAGTATTTTTCATCAATTTGTAGAAGTTCTATAATCATCCTTACATCAAACTGGTATAAACCAGCGCTGTATTGTAATTGATAATCTCGTCCAATGACCTGAAAGGTAGATTTGTCAAAGAAGGTTTTGAGCTGTTTGATAACGACCTTGTTTTTATTCTCAAATTCTGGTTTTACTACTGCTTCAAAAACGTAGCAGTCTACTTTATCATTGAAACGCTCGCTTTTTATGTTGAAGTTGTAGAAGAGAATCATGGGTTCAGTGAATATGCTCGTCTTGTCCCCGATGAAGGGGACATTAGCTGGTTCGCCAGGTCTGAATATGAGTTTCTTTAATTCGAAGACATATTTTTCCAATCGAGAAGAGCCAGTAGAAACTAGGTTTGGATTAGGATTGTCGCAGGTTCTTTTGTGCGTATAGAATAAACGATCGTGCATGTCCGAAGTGAAATAGTTGTATTTCCTTGTTTTTCGCTTTTTGAAATAGTTGCCATCATCCTTTACAGATAGAAAGGACATGGTCCTGCAATTCTGTTCAACTGTTTGTTGAATAGTATCTAGATAAGTCGCTCTTACTCTTTGTTTTTTGTCAAAATAGGTAAATTCATTTGTGGAGCGATAGTTCGCAAAACGCAGGTTGTGAAATGCCTCTAAGAAGGAGCTATCTATTCTCACTAGATGTATAAAATCTTTAGTGTCAAAACCTTGTTTTGATGCGGTGACCACAAATGAATCTAAATAGATCAGCGCAGAGATATCATCTAGGGTATCTTTTTGTGCAGTAACATTTCCGACAAAAAGAGAGATGAAGATAAAGACAAAAATATGATTAAAAATACTTCGCATACAACACTTCCTATGGATTAGGATTTTATATTTGTGGACAAATATAGATAATATGCAGAAAGTAGCAGTAATAGGAGCAGGTACCATGGGAAATGGTATCGCCCATGTGTTCGCCATGAATGGACATGATGTAATATTGGTTGATATTAGCGAAGAATCGCTCCAAAGAGCCTTGGCAACCATAGAGAAGAATCTAGACCGAATGGTGGCTAAAGATAGAATTACACAAAAAGCAAAAAAAGCTACCCTTAAGAACATTTCAACAAGTACTGAGATTAAAGCGATCAAAGATAGAGATCTAGTCGTAGAAGCTGCTACTGAAAATGTAGACCTAAAGCTGAGAATTTTTCAAGAAATGGATGCTCACGCAAAGAAATCATGTATCCTGGCTACGAATACCAGTTCTATTTCTATCACAAAGATAGCTGCGGTTACTAGTAGACCTGATAAGGTGATCGGAATGCATTTTATGAACCCAGTGCCTGTTATGAAATTGGTAGAGGTGATAAAGGGGTATTCTACGAGCAATGCAGTTACAAAAAAGATTATGACGCTTTCAAAGAACCTTGGAAAGGTGCCTGTGGAAGTGAATGATTATCCTGGTTTTGTTGCAAATAGGATCCTGATGCCAATGATCAATGAGGCGATCTACACTTTATTTGAAGGCGTAGCAGGAGTACAAGAAATAGATACTGTCATGAAGCTTGGTATGGCGCACCCTATGGGACCATTACAACTAGCTGATTTTATTGGATTAGACGTATGTTTAGCCATTCTAGAAGTACTCCATGATGGAATGGGTAATCCAAAGTATGCACCTTGTCCTTTATTGGTAAACATGGTGACTGCCGGAAAAATGGGTCGTAAGTCTGGAGAAGGATTTTATGCCTATGTAAAAGGATCCAAGGACGTCACAGTATCAAAGCAATTTAAATAAAATTAGAAGGCATGCCCTTCTTAATCATAAACTATCAAGATGATAAAGCTTTCAGATTACTCTACTAGGCCACCAGAGGATTATAATAAGAAAATGATCCAAGCAAAGACGAAGAAAATTCAACAAGAAATTGCAGAACAACAAGAACTGCTACAAGCGAATAAGAAGCATTCTTTGTTGGTGGTTTTACAAGGAATGGATAGTTCTGGTAAAGGAGGCACTACGAGAGAAACCTTTAAGTTATGTGCTCCTCATGGTGTGAAAGTGAAAGCATTTAAAAAGCCAACTGAAGAAGAGTTTGGCCATGATTTTTTGTGGAGGATACATAAATATGCTCCGCAAAAGGGAATGATACAAGTTTTTGATCGCAGTCACTATGAAGATGTGCTGATCCACAGAGTGCATGGTTGGATTAGTGAAGAACATTGTGATAAGCGTATTGCCGCCATAAATGCTTTCGAAGAATTGTTGGTCGTTGATAATAATACGACCATCCTCAAATTTTATATGCATCTTTCAAAGGAGCGTCAAGCGGAAAAATTAAAAGAAAGAATCACGGATCCTACCAAAAATTGGAAACATAATGATGGAGACTGGGAAGAGGCCAAACTATGGGATAAGTATATGGACGCTTTTGAGAATGTTATCAATAAGTCGGCTATCCCATGGATCATTGCGCCAGTAGATTCTCGTACTTATCGCAACTACTTTGTAGCCAAAAAGGTGCTAGAGACTTTGCAATCTTTCAATATGGAGTATCCGCTGATCAAAGAGTCTAAATATGCCTGATAATAAGACCAGAATTGATAAATGGTTGTGGAGTGTTCGGATTTTTAAGTCCAGAACATTAGCCTCTGAAGCTTGTCGTAGCGGAAGAGTTAAAAAGGGTGAAACGGCATTGAAACCATCTTATCTGGTCTCTCCAGAAGAACTCATCTCTGTTCGTAAAGGTGGATACAGTTTTGAATTTAAAGTCATTAAAATTATTTCTAAAAGGGTAGGAGCGGAATTGGCTCGCCCTTGCTATGAGAACCTCACCTCAGAGGATGAACTCAATAAATATAATACCTGGTTTGTAGGAAAGGCAAGTGCTGAAAAGCGGGAAAAAGGAGCAGGAAGACCGACTAAGAGAGACAGAAGAGAACTTGAAGATTTCAAGGAAGATCGCTTTAATTTTGATGAATTATAATTATTATTAACAGTGTTTTCGAAGTCTGTCCTTAAATACCATCATGCCAGTCTATAGGCTCAAATCGGTCTATTTTACGTAAGTCAGAGCGCAAACAGGTCGAATACCAATAATACCTTCCTATTAATTTTGCTTCCATAATGACACAAACAAGTAGTTTTGTATAGTTAACGCGACCATTTATTGCATCAAATGTGACCTTAAGAATTCCTTAACGTCTTATAGCATGTAATGGATTTTCACCTAATTAATTAATTTACCAAACAAAACGAATTATGGATAGTGCAATGGTAAACGAAAAAGTTGGAGATTTAATTGGAATGTTAATGCAGTGGGGCCCCTAAATTGATTGGAGCTATACTTGTGTTGCTAATTGGTCTTTGGATCATCGGTAAAATAATGAATGTGATCTCAAAGGCAATGGAAAGATCAGGTCTTGATAAAGATGTGATTCCATTTTTGACTTCAATGACGAGTGTACTCTTTAAGGTAATGCTTGTATTGAGTGTTGCAGGAATGGTTGGTATCGAAACGACTTCATTTATCGCTCTTTTGGGGGCAGCTGGTTTGGCCATAGGTATGGCTTTACAAGGTACCCTTGAGCACTTTGCTTCTGGTGTATTGATTTTGATTTTTAAACCATATAGAGTTGGAGACTTGATTGATGTACAGGGTGTAGTAGGTACCGTAAAAGAAATTCAGGTGTTTAATACAATCATTGATTCTCTAGAGAATAAGAAGGTGATTATTCCTAACGGGATTGCGACTTCTGGTATCATGACAAATTTGTCTGCTACAGAATTCTTAAGAGTAGATTTAAATATTGCAATGCCCTACGAAGAGGATTTTGATAAAGTTTAAAACATCGTAATGGATGCATTAAAGAATACACCTCACGTATTGGATAGTCCAGCACCAGTGGTTGAAATAGAAAAATTTGATGCGCACAATGTGCTTCTTGCCGTAAGACCACACGCTAAATGTGAGCACTATTGGGATGTATATTTTGGATCATATAAGAATATCAAAGCTGCTCTAGGAAAAGCAAATATCAAAGTTGCTTATCCAAAGAGAGAGTTAGTTGGAGAAACTAAAGCTGCTCTTAACTAAAACAAACAAGTTTACACAAAACTTTTAGGAAGGTCTCTTTATTGAGATCTTCCTTTTTTTATGGGAGC
>JALZVN010000190.1 GCA_023299965.1 Saprospiraceae bacterium
AATAAATCAAGTACGGAGGCGGAATCTAGCCTCAACGCTAAAGTTTATATTGCAGGTCAATATCAAATTTCAAATCAACTTTCTGTTGGGGCATTACTGCATATCGATAATTTAGATGACGTAAATCCGGCTGTCGGTTTAAATGCCCAATATCAGTTTTCTAAAACTTTTCTGCTTGGAATCAATTATAGTTATCGTAAGGATAATTTTAGTAACCTAGGAGCACAGTTTTCTGCCAAATTAGGACCAGTGATACTTTTTGGAAACGCAGATAATATACCTTCTTTTTTTTCCAATAGCATCTACAGTTTTAACGGTAGATTAGGTTTAGGATTAGCCTTTTGATATTTTTGATTCACTTATAAATTTTAAATTATGAAGAGAAATATACTGTTATTTTTTGGTACTATTTTGTTTAGTCTAAGTTTGATGGCACAAGATACCTCTGTTTGTGATGGGGATCGATTGGTCGCTCCTATGTTTAGTGATGTACAACTCACTGAGGGAGTGATATACGGTGTAGGACAAAGCGCCACAGGAACTGATTTTGATTTGCGTATGGATGTATATGAACCTGTCGGAGATGATCTTGAGCAACGCCCAGTTGTTATTTTGGCTCACGGAGGGAGTTTTGTTTTTGGTACTAGAAAGAATGAATTAATGGTAGAGACGTGTACTGCCTTAGCGCAAAGAGGATATGTCGCAGCTTCTATTGAGTACACTTTATGGCCTGTGTTGCAGTTAGGCCTCCCAGATTCGTTAGAACTTATTGACATCGTAGTGGCTGCTGTAGGAGATATGAGAACTGCAGTTAGATATTTTAACGAAGATGGATTGACGGATAATGAATTTAGAGTGGATCCAAACCTTATCACTATAGGGGGCTATTCTGCTGGAGCTATTGTAGCCTGCCACCAAGGCATGTTAGATGCATCTGATGAGGTGCCCGCTTTCTTATCAGATGCTCTTGAGGCAAGAGGAGGGATTGAGAATCTAGGCTCAAATTCAAGCTTTAGTGATGACGCTATTTCTATCATCAATTTTTCTGGATCTATTTATCAAACAGGATTTATAGATGAGAATAGTCTTCCAATCTTTAGTTCGCATGGAGATGTTGATGGAACGGTCCCATATATGTTTGGTATCACTGGAGGAGTTTTGTCTACAAATGGCTCATTTAATATCACAGAAAGATATAATGAACTAGGTCTAGAAAATGAGCTTTTTACTTTTGCGGGAGGTGGTCATACTGATATTTTCACGGATGCAATATTTGAAAATGATCTAGATCAGATGCTGAGCAATATGTATACTTGGAATAAAAATCAAGTATGCGAAAATATTTCTGTAAGTAGTGAAGATTTGTTTACGACTTCTGCTAAGGTGTTTCCAAATCCAGCAACAAATGAAGTTAATATAGAATTGCCAAATGATTTAGAATCAACTTATCAAATCCAGATATTCAATCAGATAGGACAACAAGTGTATGTTGGTCCTACTCAGAATAATATCAAAACATCAATTGATTTGAATAAGTTTGAAAATGGTTTATATATCGTTCAAATAGACTTTGAAGATAAATATGCACCTCTTTCACAAAGATTGGTGATAGCTAAATAAAAAAAATCAGAGTGTAAAAGTTGAATTTATATTATCCTTTTTATCGAAGAAGATGAATTAAGTTGAAAGACTAATTCATCTTTTTTGATGGTATCTACTTGTAATAAATTTATACCAGGCGTTTTACCAACCACTATAGAACCGAGTTCTTTATCCATACCTAGTGCTTCTGCTCCGTTAATAGTCGCCCACTTCAAAAGCGTACTGAAATCAACATAAGATTGGTATTTACTTATTGTAATCATTTCTTCTAAGACAGATAATTGCCAATTTGATGTAAGACTATCTGTACCAATAGTCATCTTAGCATCCGTATCTAAAAAGTGTTGATAATTAGGGAGTCTATTTTCAATATATAGATTTGCATTAGGGCAGGTAGCCCAATAGGTTTTGTCACTCCACGCATGGGCTGCTTTTATATCTTCAACAGTGGTAAGAGTATTATGCACAAACAATGTTTTTTGGTTTGGGTCCATATTGTGCATAGCATACTCAATACTTGGCTTGCCAGTATGTTTAAAAGTGTCTAAAGGAATATTAAATCCTTTGTAGAAATCTAGAAAACTACCCTTACCCGAAACGAATAATTCATTTTCCGGTGGTGTTTCTTGATTGTGAATACTCACAGTACAAGCTTTAGTATTCGCTTGGTTTATCTTTTGAAATAATGATTTAGAAACAGTGTAGGGAGCGTGTGGTGCACAACTTACTTTATTTCCTCCCGAACGTGCTTGCCCCGCATATACTTCATTGTATTTGTCAAATTCTTTTTGTGACCAATTGTCTTGTAGGAAATCAAACATCTCTACAAACGTGTAGTAATTGATCTTACTTTTTTCCTTCTGGTCTTTTGTGTCCAATTTATTTGAAATATCTCCAACAGCTACAATACCTTGCTCATACATATATTCATCTGCCTCTACTATAGCTTGGTTAATCTCTTCTTGCGGAGACTCTCTAAAAGTAACAACACTAGAGATGAAAGGTATAAGACTGGTGCCCGTAGCTACTTTTCCCTTCATATGTGAAAGCTCCAAGTGACAATGCGTATTGACTAATCCAGGGATGATACTCCCTTTGTGCTTTTCAATAGAAGCACTATCCACTTCTTGGACTGATTTGATGTCTTTTATAGTTCCCTTTTCATCTACTAGTAAAACGGTATCGGTTAAGATTTCGCCATTACCAGTATGTATGTAGTCTGCAGTGATGTAGCGCATTGGCTGGTTGTATTTTTTTAGGATTAAAATTCTTGAACGATGATGCCGTTTTTCATTCTTGGTTCAAACCAAGTAGATTTAGGGGGCATGATTTTCTTTCTATCAGCAATGGCTATTAAATCTTTTATGTCTACTGGGTAAAGCATAAAGCCAATTCCATTTTCTATTTTGTTGCATTGATCTTTGAAATCATTGATTGATTTGACTCCTTCTAAATACTTGATGCGCGTATCGGTTCGGATATCCTGAAAGTCAAAAATTTCTGTAAGAACGTATTTGTTCAATAGGTTGGCATCAAGTAGAATATTCTTTTTGCTATTCAAGTATTTTTTTTTCCACTTCAAACTGTACCACTCCTTGCCGAGGTACATAATGATTTCAAATTTTTCGGTTGGCTTACGATATTCGTCTAATACAGATATATCACAATACTTGGAAAGTTGTACCATAAATTTGACTGGAGACACATCTTGTAAAACATTGATGATGCGGTTAAAGTCATAAATTTGAAGGTCTGAAGATGGAAAGAATGAAGTCATTAAATATTCATAGGGATTCACTTCTTCGTCAGCATAGTTCTCAGCCATAAGTGCAGTTGATGCACATCGGTGATGACCATCCGCTATATATCCTTCAGGGACGTGTTTTTTAAATAGCTTGCAGATTTTTTCTATTTCTTCTGCATCGGTTACCGACCAAATACGATGTATCTCTTTAGCATTAAATTTCACTTCAAGGAGTTTCTTTTGTGCTACGATCGTTTTAATCCAAGTTGTTATTTTTTTCACTTCTTTGTGAAATACAAGGACGGGTTTTACGCCCGCTCCTCGCTTCAGAATGAGATCTATTTGTTGTTGCTCTTTGGCGCTGATGGTGTTTTCGTGTTTTTTGATTCTCTGAGAAACAAATTCTTCTATATGCGCACAAGTGATGATGCCTTCGTGAAAGGAACCATTACGTTCTATCTGGAGTACATAGATTGCTTCCTTCGCCGCTTTCTTAAAAAAGTTACCTTTCTTATAGTCAGTGTATTTTTCTCTTACAGAAGAGAAGAATGCTTTGGGAGATGCGACGAACTTCATATTAGGCAATACTGCTCTAAACGGACGTATTAACATGAATTCTAATGTTTGATTTTATATTATTATCAACACGAAAATTACAGTTAAATACAGAGAAAAGGAAAGTATGAAGTAACTATTCCTTTGGATACTGGGAGAGTAGGGGGAGAGGATTTATTTAATCAAGCCTAAGAAGGTACCAAAGAGCCAGTTGCCATCTGATTTTGAGATACGATCTAATAAAGTATCCGTTTTGCCAGAAAACAATTTTATCTCATTCATTACCTTCACAAACTCAGCCGATTGTTGATCATGGGCTTGCACTTCAGACAGCTCATCTATCACTTTGGTTAGTGGTTCGAGCTCTTTTTTCTTACGTTGTTGAATGATTTTTTTTACTATTTCGAGCATATCCTTTTCTGCGACAAAGAAATCTTTTCTTTCACCCGTTTTAAGCTCTTTATAGACTAAACCCCAGTCTATAAGTGCCCGTAGGTTCATATTTGCGTTGCCCATTGATATTTGTAGCTCGTCTCTTATTTGCTCCGCATTTAGGCTTTCAGGTGTGATCAACAATAAAGCATGGATCTGGGCCATCGTTCTATTGATGCCCCAGTTCGATCCTAGAGTTCCCCAGGATTGTATAAATTTATCTTTACCTTCTAAATATTCCATGCCTGTATCTTAAACTATACTTTTACGAATGGTACTTTGACCAATTCGCCCTTAAGTTGTTTCTTGCCAGTATTGACGAATATCTTAGAGCCTACTTTTGCATTGGCTGTTTCTACATACCCCATTCCAATAGGAATATTAAGCGTAGGAGAGAGGCTACCTGAGGTTACTATTCCTATTTGTTCTCCTTTCTCGTTTTCAATAGTATATCCTTGTCTAGGTACACGACGATCTTCAATGGTGAAAGCCATTAATTTACGCTTTGGACCATCTGTTTTCTGCTGATTAAATATCTCACTAGAGTTAAATTCTCCTTTCTTAAGTTTTGTAATCCAGCTTAATCCAGCTTCAATAGGAGAAGTAGTCTCGTCTATATCATTGCCATACAAGCAGTACCCCATTTCTAATCTAAGGGTGTCTCTTGCTCCCAATCCAGCTGGAACCAAATTATGACTTTTGCCCAATCTCATCATTGAATCCCACAAAGTAGGAAGTTGATCTGAATTGACATAGATCTCAAACCCACCAGAGCCAGTATAGCCTGTAGCTGAAATTAGTACATTGCTCATCCCCGCAAAATCTCCTTTCACAAAAGTATAGTACTTGATTTCTGACAAATTGATATCTGTCATTTCTTGGAGAAATTTCACAGCATTTGGACCTTGTACGGCCAACAAGCCAGTACGTTGTGATATATTTAGAATATGGATATTGTGTTTATTTTGCTCAGATACCCACTCCCAATTCTTTTCTATATTCCCAGCATTCACAACCATCATATAGGCACGCTCACCTGCAGAACAGTTTTCTTCCGACAATCGATATATTAGTAGATCATCCAGAATACCGCCTTCCATATTGGGCATGCAAGAATATTGGATTTCGCCTATCTCTAATTTGGAAACATCATTAGTGGTGATTTTTTGTAAAAATGGCAAAGCATCTTTTCCTCTAATAATGAATTCTCCCATATGGGATACATCAAATACACCAACATTGTCTCTTACTGCCTGATGCTCTTCCTTTATGCTTGTATAGGAAATAGGCATATTGTATCCCGCAAAGGAAGCCATCTTAGCACCTAGCTCTATGTGCCTACTAGTGATTGGGGTTTCTTTAACGCTTTCTTGTGTTGTACTCATGTGTCTAATTAAGAATTTTAATTGTTTGTATTATATCGCCAACTTGAATGTTTTGTACTACATCCATACCTTGATTTACTTTGCCAAAGATAGTATATCTTCCGTCTAAATGAGGGGTAGCACCATGAGTAATAAACCATTGTACTCCTTCTGTGTCAGGACCAGCAGATGCCATTCCTACATATCCTCCTTCGTTATAGTATTTTTGACTCACTTCACTACGCATAGAATAGTCTAAACTACCATACCCATCTCCACGAGGGCAACCTGCTTGTATTACAAAATTGGGTACCATGCGATGAAATGTCTTGCCATTATAATATCCATCTTTCACCAATTTAAGAAAACCAACTGTACTGCCAGGAGCATCAAGAGGAAACAAATCTAGGATGATATCTCCTTTCTTAGTTTCTATTCTCACTTGAGGGCTCTCTGATAAGGTAGTATACAGCTCCCAGTCAATTGGGTGATTGTATTCTGGAGCAGGTAGTTCAGTGCTAGTATTATCAAAAGTATTGATCGCACTTTGAAGTGCATATAGCGTTTCAGTTTCTGCAGGAAGCTTTAGTCCACGTTTAGCTACGTGCAGGAAGCTACTGTTTTGATATTCTGTTTTGAAGTTAAGAGTACTGTCAGCCAGGATTCCTGCAGCTACAGCCTTCATTGCAGGGTCTTCGCCATTGATAGCAGAAGCAATATATTGACTGATTTCTTTCTTCACCTGCTTTCGTCCCAATCCAAAATTTCTATCAAAAAGTGGATTTTTAACAATGGATTGCAAGGCTTCCATACAAGCTGTTCGAATGACAGGCTCCTTGCTCGTAAAACCATTTCTGTATATATATTTATAGTTCCAGCCATATTCCGCTAAGCCTACTAAAGCATAGCCCCTACCATATACAGAATTCGTAGTATCTCTAAATATTCGCTTGAGCTTATTATTGATTACCAAATTTTGAGCTTCATATATTGGAGATACATTTTTATTAGCGGCCTTTAATAATGTTAATTCTACGATAGGATTCAGGCTGTCATTTGACATTTGGTAGTATACGGAGCCATCTGCACCCTCTCCATTCGTATAGAAGAATTCAGCAGCGGTTTGTGCCACTTGCGTATCTTTACTTCTCAAAGCTTTAAAGGCGACAGATTGAACCTTTGCATAAGGAAAGTTTTTAAGAGCACGAATGACATTGCACTTTACCAATGTATTACTTTCTCGATCATAAAGCCCCATCAACTCATTCTGAGCTTGGTCTGAATTCGTTTTTCCAAGCGCTATGACCAAACCTGATTTAACATCTACGGAGTTGGTATTATTTATCCTTCGTATGATAGCCTGATGGTTGCTTTCCGAAAGCGACGGATATTTAGCTCTAGACAAATATTGAGCAGCGTAAAGCATCACACTTTCTGGAACTTCAGTATTGTCGATCAGATCCAACATATGCTGCGTACCCTTATTATTGACAAGACCCTTCAGTCCAAATCGATACAAACTTTGAGCTTGCCCTAAAAGCAATAGCGTATCTGTCAATCCATAGGTTCTAATAGAGCTAATAAACTCAAGCTCTTTTTCAGTTCCACATTTCCCAACAGCCTCGAGAACGGTTTGATTATATTTATTCCATTGTTTAATAGAGTCACTTCTTTCAAAGTTGTTGATAAGTAATGCTACGCCACTTTTATGCCCTATTTGACCGATAGCATATGCAGCGGCACAACGTACATCTTCGTTTTTGTCCTTCAGTAGGGGGTGCAGATATGTCAAAGACTGACTATCTCTTAGGGAGGCATATGCCATCGCACTCGCATATCTATAGCTAGGATTATTATGATTTAGATAGGTAGATAGACTATCTGACATAGCCCTATCTTGAAAATTCAAGATCTTTTGAAAAATTGGGTCAGCGGGACTAAGTTCTACATCTGTGATAACTTCCTCAGTAACAGGGATACAGCTATAGACAAGTACTATAGCTAGTAGACCTAAAAGAGGATAAATAAGCTTATTCATCAATTGATTTTTCTAAATCACAAATATACTGAATGTAATCTTATTTTCAGGTTCGGGGAGAAGTTTGAGGCTTGCTCTGCTTGCAAAAAGAAATAGCTAATAAAGCAGACCATTGAATAATGCCATTTTTAGTTTAAAATGGCGTAAAAGATTTTAGATAGAAATGATTAATGGTATAACAGGAATGGCACTTCCAATCAATGAGGTTTATAGAGATGCTCTAAAAGTAATATCACAGAAGTAAGCAATAATAGATATTGCTTACTTCTGTATACTTCGAGGTAAATAAAGGTCTATTTGGCTTCAGCTGCTAGCCTTGCCTTCTTGGCCGCGATAAAAGAACGGATAAACATGACCATCGCGAGTACACCGGTTGTGATCATTAGGATAGCACGTACCAGAGGCATCCCTCCTGAAGCTATAGATTTAGGAAGACGCATGCCCAGCATAGCAAGCAATATCAAGAGCGTTAATACCACAGCGATATGAGCAATGACTTTATTTTCCTTCTTGACACCAGGAGTGCATAGTAATAAGGCAACTCCAAATCCTACAGGGATAAAAGCGGTACCCGATTGGGATTCAAAATATCCCCATACCCCCATGGCGATTAGGACTATACTGTTGATTAGATTGGCTGTAGCTGCGTTCATTTTT
>JALZVN010000191.1 GCA_023299965.1 Saprospiraceae bacterium
TCTCGTAGCTCATTTCGAACAATTCTTCATTGTCATTACAAGAAGTCAAGAAAGTAAGAGCCAATATGAAAACTAACCATCTATACATATGATGAATTATTGAAATGTGTAATTGTACTGTGATTTAAAGAGGTAAATATTTGAAATTTAGCAACATAAACAAAATCATATTGACAACGTATTTTAAGGATGTAATAGTCTAAATATGCTTATATTTAATACCCTTGAGTCCACTCTGGAAACTAGTGGATTCCAAAAAATGGACTATTTTGGATGAGATTTTTTCTTTTTGAAATTCAGTGATGCATGAGCATCAGTGGATTGAAAAAAGGAGAAATATCGTCAAAAGAGACATTTTAGGGTTTCATGAGTTTTCGGAGTGGACTCACCCTTTAAAATTGACTGATTATACCCCATTCCGACCCAAAGTATCAAAACCATCTAAATCAAAATAAAAACCAATGGGTGAACAACGTGTAACACTCCTGTCCGATAAAGATCAAATGAATGCCTTCGTAAAGCAGCTCTTAGCCGATGTACGCGCCTTGGAGTATATGATAGATAATGACTGGTTTGAAAAAGACATTACCCGGATTGGTGCAGAACAAGAAATGTGCTTGGTAGATGGAGATACCTTCAAGCCAGCGCCAATCGCTATGAAGGCACTCAAAAAACTTAAAAAATATGAATGGGTAGAAACAGAACTAGCTCGGTTCAATTTAGAGACCAATCTTACACCAAGAGAGCTTACAGCAAGTTGTCTATCTGATCTAGAAAATGAGAATGTAGAAAAACTCGAAATTATACGAGCAAAGCTCCTAAAGTTGGATACCAATCTTATTCTTTCTGGGATATTACCGACCCTACGTCTATTCCATCTAGATATGGATAACCTAACGCCAAAGAAAAGATACTTTGCTCTCATGGAGGCGATCAATAAGCAGTTGAGTGGCAATGCCTACGAACTCAAGTTGATGGGGATTGATGAATTGTCGATCAAGCACGATTCACCTTTATTGGAAGCTTGCAATACAAGTTTTCAGGTACACCTGCAAGTCTCGCCAGATGAGTTCGTGCAGATGTACAATATTGCACAGACCTTAGCAGCTCCAGTGATGGCTATTGCGGCGAATTCACCTATTGTATTTGGTAGGCGGCTATGGCATGAATCAAGAATCGCTTTGTTCCAGCAAGCATTAGATACTCGTACCTCTTCTTACCACATGAGAGAACAAAGTCCTAGAGTAAGCTTCGGTAATGGATGGCTCAAAGAATCCATCTTAGAAATCTACCAAGAAGACATCGCCAGATTTAGAGTGTTGATCGCGGGAGATATCGAAGAAGACTCTCTTAAGTGTATTCAAAAAAATGAAGTGCCTAAGTTAAGAGCGCTACAAGTGCATAATTCTACAGTATATCGATGGAATAGACCTTGCTATGGCATCAGTCCAAACGGTAAGCCTCACTTAAGAATAGAAAATAGGGTACTGCCTGCAGGTCCCACCGTGATCGACGAAGTAGCCAATGCGGCTTTCTGGTTAGGCTGCATGGTCGGTCTAGCAGATGAAGTGAAAGATGTCAGAGAAAAGATTTCTTGGGAAGACGTGAGAGACAACTTTGGCAAAGCAGCCAAGTTTGGAATAGATTCCAAATTTACTTGGTTCAATGATGAGAAAATTTCCGCAGTAGATTTAGTGCAGACCCTTTTACCAATAGCAAGAAAAGGGCTGAAACAGCGTAGGGTAGATGCCAGCGATATTGATCGATACCTAGGCGTGATTGAAGAACGCGCCAAGCTACACACCAACGGAGCTAGATGGCAACTACGTGCATTCACCAAGTTAATAGGAGAAACCTCTAGAGATGAAGCCTTATCTTGCTTGACAGCCTCTATTATCAAAAACCAAATGCAGGAAATACCTGTCCATAAATGGAAGATGCCTGAACTCTCAGATTTGAAAGCATATAATCCTTCTGCGATGTTGGTTGAAGAATTTATGTTTACAGATTTATTCACGACACGCAAAGATGATATCCTAGAGTTGGTGTCAGATATGATGGATTGGAAAAATATCAACTATGCGCCAGTGGAAAACAAAAATGGAGAACTGATTGGTCTCATTACTTCTAGACAAGTACTCAACTATTTCAATGGAGTCAAAGTGCAGAAGAAAAAGTCAATTGCAGTGGTAAGTGATATTATGACCAAGAACCCCGTGACTACTACGCCTGAAACAACCATCATCGACGCAATGAATTTGATGAGTGATAAAAATTTAGGTTGCCTTCCTGTTGTGAAAGGCAAAGAGCTAGTTGGTATCATCACCGAGATGGACTTTATCCAGATATCCAATCGCCTGATAGAACGTTCCTTAAACAATGAAGCTGAAAAGAAAAAGAGCAAGAAGAAGAAGAAAAAGGCAAAGTCAAAAAAGAAGAAGTCGAAAGATTAGGCATATAGGTAGTTGAAATTGATGTAAGTTTAATTCAGGTGAAATCGTCCTTGCCTTGACGGAGGTCTCCCATATAGTTCTTAAGGGATGCTCTATGTTTTAATACTTCTGTAAGCTATTTTTTATTTCAGAGTGCTGAAGAGCCTGTCCCGACTTCACGTCGGGGCACGGAAACACAACAGCGATGGGTGAAGCCCATCGAAAAGAAATGGCAAGATCCAAATTGGCG
>JALZVN010000192.1 GCA_023299965.1 Saprospiraceae bacterium
TGTAACTTTACACAGATCATTAGATATGATTACTCAGTACTTCTTGATGGTGGATTCAAGGGACCATACGAAATCCAAAGTTGGGTTGTGAATGGTACTATTTATTCTGGTACGTTCCAGAGTGTACTTGAGATATTAGACTTTATGAATGAAGTTGATCCTACAGGAAACTGGATGATTGATAGAACAGGAGAGAGATTGATCGGTGGTAACCCAGCGAATAGCTATGGTGACTTCTTTATTGATCAGCTTTCAGCACTTAACTCTCAAGTTCAACTTGGAGTGAATACGGGAAGTACTGCGATGGGATCTGCAATTGGACCATTCGATGATGGTGTATACACGATCACGATTATTGAGCCAGGTGCTACTTGCCCTGATACTATATTGTTGACTGTGACTTGTGAGTCTCCAGTTGTTGATCCTAACGATCCTAATACTGGTAACCCAGGAGGTTCAGGTTCTGACATGTTCACGGATAATATCATTGTTAATACCACTGTAGGTACTGCGATTGATGTTTGTACAAATGTTGATTCTTTAGCTAATGTAGAATCTGTAGCTCTTTGCGGAGGACCACAAGGTGGTTCATTCACTGAGTTGGCTGACGGATGTTTCACTTATACTCCAGGTCCTGGATTATTTGCAGGTGACTCTGATCAACTTTGTATTACTGTTTGTGATGACAACGGAGTTTGTGTTGAGACTACTGTTACGATCAACATACTTGATGAGAACGCAATGCCTTGTGCTCAACCATTAGATATACTTGGAGATGATCTAGTATTGATGGCTGAAGATTGCAACGAAGGTGCAGCATTATGCACAGATATCGATGTCTCGTTGTTTAACAACTTTGACTTCTATGTTAACGGTACTCTTGTGAATACATTGACTGCTTGTGATAATGATACTGTATTTAACTATTCTTATTTCCCAATCGAGCAATTCGGATTCAACGGTACATTTACTGTTGATTCATGGGAAGTTGATGGTGAGGTATTTACTGGATCATTTACTAGTCCTGCAGAGTTAGTAGCATTCCTTAATGCTAATGATACTACAGGAGATTGGACGCTTAATGTGAATAGCTTAGCAATCTTTGGTGGTGACTTGTCTAAGTCATACGGAATGATTGAGATATCTAACACTGATGGTGCTGATCTTGAGTTATTATCTAATACGATAATTACTCCTTCAAGTATTGCATTTGATCTACCAGTTGGTACACATACAATTGTTGCTAATGATGTGACATTCGGATGTGCTGATACATTGATGGTGACTGTTGATTGCATCAACAATCCATTGACCAATCCAACATGGGCAGATACATTAGATATCGTGCTTGAGTTAGGAACGGATAGTTTAGTATGCTACCCACTTCCAGACATTGCTTCTGTTACATATACTTGTGCTGAAGATAACTCAGGTTCATCTGACTTCACAGTAGATAATGATTGCGTATTGATCTCAGGTAACCTATTAGGTACTGATATTGGATGTTTCACTATCTGTGATATCAACGGAGTATGTGGTGAATTGATCATCAACACTGAAGTGTTGACATCTGGTCAAATGGCTCCACCTATTGCGATGGATGATGATACAATGACTGTAGTAAATGTTACTGTAAGTGCAATGAATGTATTAATCAATGATTTGAATATCAATGAGACAGTTGAAGTTACTGTTGTATCTCAACCAAGATTCGGTACAATAGTACTTAATCCTGACAATACATTCTCTTACACTCCAAATACTGGAGTATGTGATGAGCGTGATGAGTTCCAGTATATGATCACTACACCTATGGGATCTGATATTGCGACTGTATTCATAGACATCCTTTGTGAGGAAGTTACAGTGATGAATGGTTTCTCTCCTAACGGAGATGGTGTGAATGATGCATTCACAGTACTTGGATTAGAGAGATTCCCGAACAACGAGGTTATCATCTTCAACAGATGGGGTAATCAAGTATTCTACAAGCAAGGATATACCAATAATGATGGTTGGTATGGTACATGGGAAGGGGAACACCTTCCAGATGGTACTTACTTTTATATCATCAATACAGGTGAAGGTGGCGAACCAGTTAGTGGTTACGTTCAGATCCAGAGATAAGATATTTTATATATCTAAATTATAATGAAGGGGCTGTCCAGTTTGGGCGGCCCCTTTTTTTTATGTCTATACTGATATTTTGGGAGTGCCCTTACTCGCTCTCCGCCGAAAAGGCGTCGTCGATTCAGGTCAGGCTATCCATGACTCCACGTTCGTTTCGGTCCCGAAGAAAAAAACGGGACTACCTCCCGATGGTCGGTATCATTCTTATCCTTCACTCAAAAAATTGTCTCCAATTTCAATTACTTAGATGATTAGATAGAGTTTTTCAGTGTTTCTGTTATGATGCTTTTTATATGGGAATGAAGATGTATAATCGGAGTAGCTAGCTTTTTATTAAGAGATTTCAATAGCCAAAAATTGTCTCCAATTTAAACTTACATCATGACAAGTTGGTAGGCTACGAGTACCTTATTTATCACCTATGACCACATTTCCCTATATTTTTTTTTGGACTAGTGATGTGTAGACGTCAGACTCGAGGTACGAGAGGTCGTGCAAATAGCGACCTGCCTGTATTCTATGATTAAATCAAGGAAATAGGCATAAAATTAAGCGGCATATTTCAAAGTGTCCACATAAGGCGTTTTTTTACTCACCACAGCGAAAGCTCTTGCTAAAAGTTTGTTTCTAATGATGTTTATTGTACTCATTTTATTTTTACCACTATCTATTCTTTTATTATAGTATTGCTTCATTTCAGGACTATGTTGGATAGTTGATTTGGCGCATAAGTCAAGTAAACTTTTTATTTGCTAGATGGCTAACTTTAGTTCTTCCTCTAATGCTAGTTCCTGAAGAATAAGGGAAAGGGACTATCCCACAGTATGACGCAAATTTGCGTGAATTTTTAAATTTAGTAAACCCTTCGGTATATGCAATTAGGAATAATGCGGTTTGACTACCAATGCCCTTGATACTAGTAAGAAGTCTGAAAATCTGCTTGAGATTAGCTTGTTCTTTGATTATACCATTCATTTCGCCTTCAACCTTTTTTATTTGTTTGGTTAAGATTTTGATTGATTGTTCTTGGACAGTCAATAGTACAAGGTGATCCTTCTTTATTAGAACTCGTTTTTGTTCTTTATAAGATGCTTTGAATCCTGATCTTTGTTTTACTAGTCTTTCTCTTAGTGATGATAGGGGTTTTAAGCGCATAATTGCCTCGATAGGCAGCTTTGTTGGAGTTGTTTCTTCCCTTAATCTGTAAGCATATAGAGCAATACGCTTAGCATCAACTCTATCATTTTTACCTCTGACAATGCCAAGTGATCTTTTAATGGCTAAGCCAGGCGCCATTACAAATGCAATATCTTGCTCAGTTAGAAACAGAGAAATCTGATAGGAATATAAGCCAGAATGTTCAAATACAAAAAGAGTCTCTGAAGTGCTATAAGATGAGTTTTTTTTATGCCATTTAATAAGCTCTTTGAATCCCTTTAAAGAGTTTTCAAAGGTGTCGACCACCTTATTGCTATGAATGAATGCATCCAAACTTAATTTACTTAGATCAATGCCTACAGTGTCTTTGATTTTCATATTTTTGATTTGGTTAATGGTTACTTTGACTAACACCTTTAATAGGTTTGAACTGTAATTCTATATGGTCCTTTGTAACCGAAATTGAAGAATGGGGACTAATACAGGCAATGGATCTAATAATCTATCCGGCAAGAAAGGTCACCCCATTCTTCTTTATAATAATATCATATGTAACCTAATATAAAGTCTTGTGGCTTCATAGAATACTATTAATATTATCATTTGCGAATCTAAAGGTTCGGTAGGCAGGGCTCCGAAACATAACGACTCGACGAAAAGTAATTGGAGTTGAGCAGTCCCTATAGTAAAGTGTACACAAAAACTCTCACAATAATTTACATTGAAAATGTCTGATAGTAATATACTTCCCAAAAAAAATGACTAGAATTTCATCATACAAAAACATAGTGACTAAAATTTTGTCAAAACTGTAAAATTATTACTAAAGGACTGCACTTCAATTATATATGGCTTGCTATTTGAATATTTTAAAAGTAGAAAAATCGGCAGGTATAGTATGCTGTCGAAACCTTGGACATTTGTTCAATAAAAATACAATAGATAGTGAATCGATTAAAAGTAAGCAGTTTTCTGTTGCACCATCGTCAGTATATGTATACTGTTGCCTGGGTGCTATTGTCCACCATCTCCATTTCATATTTAAGTTTTAGTGATTCTACTAACTCACCTTTTAGATCATCTGTGGCTGCCTCAGGGACAGTTACCTATGTTACAACGGCTGGGGCAGGAAATGCAAGTGGTTCGGATTGGGACAACGCTAGACCATCTAGTTTATTGAAATCAACAATAGAAGCAGGAGGCACAATCTACATTGGTGCAGGGTCTTATTCTCCAGGTTCATCTATTAATATAAGTCAAAATGTTTGTGTTATAGGTGGCTTTCCTCTTGGGGCTACAGGTACTGATATTTGTAATTACGATCCTATTGCTAACTCTACTATCATTGATGCTGTAGGTGGGGATAGAGTATTTTTAGCTAATGTTGTTGATTCTTTAGAGTTGAGAGGTTTGGTTTTGCAAGGCGGGAATACTACTGGTGATGGTGGGGCATTATTGAGCTCACTGGCTATAACTACACCAATAGCGTGGAAATTTACAGACTTGAAAATAACTAACAATACTTCAGCATTAGGATCGATAGCGATCTACAATAAGAATAATGTAAATACGGAAATTTCATTTTCTAATTGTGTATTTTATGACAATACGGCTACTTCTGGAGGTGGATTATATTTAAATAACGTTTATAATGACTTAAATAGTAGTGCTTTAAATACAGGTAAACTTGTTGTCGAAGATTGCGTTTTTAATGACAATACTGCTACAGGAGATAGTGGTGGCGCAACTTATGCTATAGGTTCTCATCAATGGACTTTTAGGAGCGCAACTTTTTGTAGCAACAGGGTTTTAGGGACTAATGCTAAAGGTGGTGCACAAAGATTTGTGAATTGTAATTCGGCTATTATTGATGATTGTAGTTTCAATATCAATTACTCCGAAACTACTGGTGGAGCGATATACACTACTGGGTCAACTGTTACCATTTTAGATTCTGATTTTGTAAACAATTCTACAATTAATACTGGATCTGGAGGAGCGATATATGGTTTTGTTACAGGGGGTATTAATATCGCAAATTCTACTTTTTATGATAACGAATCTGGAGCAGGTGGCGCTGTATATTGTGCTTCTGCTGGCGGATCATCGTTTCCTAATGTAATTGATGGTTGTATTTTTTCATCAAATGAAGCTCATGAGAATAGTTCGGGTACGACTGATGGGGGTGGTGCCATTTATTTTTCTAGAGATATTAGCATTTTAAATTCAAAGTTTGTTGATAATACAGTTCCTGTGAACGCATGGGGTGGGGCGATACAAAATCGGGAAGCAAACGGAGCATTGGCAGGAAATATTTTTCACAATAACTTAAAAGGAACAGACCCAGATATAGCGGGTAGCGATTTAGGTGCTTTTAATTCTGCCAGTAATTACTCCCCAATGAGTGATAATAAAATGCAGCTTGTATCTAGCGCCTCCTATATGAATCAAGGTGGAGGTACAAATAGTTTCTCTTTTACCAATGATACATTTGGCAATATGGATACGGGGTCGTTGCCAGCTGCGCCAAGCATAGCTTGCCCAATTGATCTACAATTATTTCAGGCAAGCAGTAGTTTAGAATGTTTGACGAGTGATAATTGTGGCTGCCCACCTGGAGGGATAACCTATTCCACCCTTAGTCATCCTCATACTGTTCCCTTAGGTGAAATTCATTGCTTAGCTGGTGTGGGTGCATTTAATGCAATTGGTGAACAATTGACTATATTAGGAGACTTATATGTACTGTCTGACGCAAGTCTAGAAGTTGATAATGAAGCTTCAATATCAATGGGCAACAATGCTAATTTGATTGTCTGTGAAGATGGAAATGTCTACCAAAATCAAGCAATTATAAATTACGATAATAATAATACTATTTACAATTTTGGTTGGGTGCAAATATGTGGTGCATTCATGGATTTTAGTAGTATTCTTATGGGTGATAAATCATTGACAGTAGTGAATTCAAGTCATTTAGACATAGTTGGTTCGCTTGGTTTTTTAGGGCTAAATACAGAAAATGCTTATTTACACTTAGACGCTTCTTTTATAAATGGCAATAACGCTGGAATTGTTTGTCTTAATAGTGATCTAGAAATAGTTGTTGAAATTGCAAATACCTCAATTTCGCCTACTTGTGCCACAGATTGCAATGGATGCCCAGAAATGAGTTCTATCACAGATGTATGTAATGATGGATCAGTTGAGGCGGCTTATTGGGCTCTTCGATCCGCACCTTCAGAAATATGTGGTAATGGTATTGATGACGATGGAGATGGGCAAATCGATGAGCCTTACCCAGGAGGAGTAGAAGGTGATTTGCAACTTTGGTTGAATGGAGGAGTAGGTACCAACACCATAGTTGATGGAGCAGATGTGAACGCTTGGCAAGATCAATCTGGGAATAATTATTCTGCAAATTCAGATGTGAACGCAACTGATTTTCCACTATTTGAAGAGAATGCTATAAATTTTCATCCTGCCATTGAGTTTGATGGTACCTATACAGATGATTTTTCTGATGGACTACATTTAGGATCAGATTATATAACCTCACAAAAAGATGGGATTACAATTTTTATAGTCTTGCAACAAATTAATCCAGGGACGAGAAGTGATTTTATTTTTGATTTCGAGTCATACGGTCTGTCCTGG